>DASWSI010000109.1:0-5487 GCA_036402715.1 Candidatus Limnocylindrales bacterium | reverse complement strand
CAGGCCGAGCCGTGGGGCCCGATCGTCGCCCGCCGCACGACGCCGGAGGAGCGGGCCACGGCGCACGGACCGCGGCCGATCGACGCAGACGAGCCGATCGACGAGTCGCTGGAGTCGTTCGCATGACCGAGCAGCACCTGGACGTCGCGGCCACCGAAGTCGCGCTGGAGCGCAACGGCGGCGCGGGCACGAGCGACCTCGACGCCGCCACGGACGCGGTGTCGATCGACGCGCCGCCGCCGATCGGCCTGACCGAGGCGGGCCTCGAAGCGCTGCTCTTCGTCGCCGAGCGTCCGCTGTCACGGCGCGAGATCGCGGCCGTCGCGGGCGTCGATCGCGAAACCGTCGACGCGCGGCTCGGGGACCTCGAGGTGACGCTGAATGGTCGGGGGATTCGGCTCGTCATGTCCGGCGATCGGGTCGAGCTCGTCACGGCGCCCGAAACCGGCGCGCTCATCGCGCGCTACGTCGGCGCGGACGCGGTCCGGCTGTCGCCGGCGGCGCTCGAGACGCTCGCGATCGTCGCGTATCGGCAGCCGGTCACGAAGGCCGGGGTCGAGCGCATTCGCGGCGTTGATTCGGACTACACGATGCGCGCGCTCCTGCATCGCCGCCTCATCGTCGAGCTGGGGCGGGCCGACGCCCCGGGTCGGCCGTTCATCTACGGGACCGCATTCGAGTTCCTGGAGCGGTTCGGCCTCACGAGCCTCGACGAGCTGCCGCCGCTCGACGTCGACGTCGCGGCGCGGATCGCGGAGGAGGGCGGGACCGCGGTCGGCGACGCCACGGACCACGGCACGCCGGACCCAGCCGCGCTCGAGGAAGCCATCGTGACGCTCGACCTCGACGTCGACGACCGAAACTGATGCCGGCGGAGCGGCTTCAGAAGATCCTCGCGTCGGCCGGTGTGGCGTCGCGTCGCCAGAGCGAGACGCTCATCGCGAACGGCCGCGTCACGGTCGACGGGCGAGTCGCGACGCTCGGCGCCCAGGTGGATCCGGCGACGGCCCGGATCGAGGTCGACGGGCGGCCGATCGTCGGCCCTCGTGCGCCGACGTATCTCGCGCTCCACAAGCCCGGCGGCGTCACCTCGACCGTGCGCGACCGGCACGCCGCCGCGACCGTTCTCGACTTCGTCCCGACGGCGCTGCTCCCGGACGGCGGCCGCCTCTATCCCGTCGGCCGGCTCGACCAGGACTCGGAAGGCCTGCTCCTGCTCACGAATGACGGCGACTGGGCCGAACGCGTCCTGCATCCCCGGTTCGGTGTCGAACGTGAGTACGCGATCGGGGTCGCGACCTCGCTCACGGAGGAGCAGGCGGCACGGCTGCGGGACGGGATCCCGCTCGACGAGGGCCTGGCGACGCTCGCCCAGCCGCTGCGGCTGGCGACGGGGCTGGAGGTGAAGCGGCTGAACGAGGTCCTCGACCCGCCCACGACCGTCCGGCTGACGTGGTACCGCGGGGTCCTCGCGCAGGGCTGGAAGCGACAGCTCCGCCGGATGTTCGCGGCCGTCGGGGCGCCGATCGACCGGCTCGTCCGCGTCCGGATCGGGCCGCTCCGGCTCGACGAATTGCCCAGCGGGCGCGTCCGGCGGCTCACCGCGCCGGAGGTTCGCGCCCTCGGCGCGGGCCCCGACGCACCGCCGCCGCGCGCCACGCCGCGCCGGAAGTCGGCGACGGGCGCAAGGCGCCCGCAGAGCCGCCGCCCCGCCCCGCCCGCGCGCTGATCGGGGCTCGGACGGATGCGGCACCGCATCCCACGGGCCCCGCTGGCGTCGCCCGGTATGCTGCGAGCCATGCCCGCCAACGCCTCGCCGCGCGACCGACGCCGCGGCCTCGTCGTCGCCCTCGACGGGCCCTCGTCGTCCGGCAAGAGCAGCGTCGGCGCGGCGGCAGCGCTCGAGCTCGGCTACCGCTTCTGCGACACCGGACTGCTGTACCGCGCGATCACGTGGCTCGTGATCCGGCGCGCCATCGACCCATCGGATGTCGACCGGCTCGTCGCCCTCGTCGGCGAGGTCGATCTCGCGCCAGACGATCGCGGCCGTCTCGCCCGGGTCCGCGTGGCCGGCGAGGACGTGACACCGAACGTCCATGGTTCCGAGGTCGACGGTCAGGTCTCGGCCGTCTCGAAGGTGCCGGAGCTGCGTGCGGCGCTCCTCGAACGCCAGCGCGCGATCGCCGCCGAGGGACGGATCATCGTCGCCGGGCGCGACATCGGGACCGTCGTCCTGCCGAAGGCAGACGTGAAGATCTTCCTCGACGCGTCCGCGGAGGAGCGCGCCCGGCGCCGCGCCGAGGAGCGCGGACTCGACCCCAACGGTCCCGAGGCCGCGGAGGTCCTCACGGATCTTCGGCGCCGCGACGAGCTCGACAGCACCCGCGCCATCGCGCCGCTTCGGCCGGCGGCCGACGCAAAGACGATCGTCACCGACGGCAACCGGTTCGAGGAGACGGTCGCTCTCGTCGTCGAAGCCGTGCGGGCGGCCGAGCGTGCCCGTGACCGCACGATCCCGGCGACGCGAACGGTCCAGGCGCCGCCCGCGGGCGAGCGGACGAACGGCTCCGCCCCGGCCGCTCCGCCGGACGCGCGGCCGGACGAGCGCGCGATCGACGCGACGATCACGCCACTCATTCGGCTCGTCGCCTTGGGAGCAAGAGTCGTCGCCCGGTCGTTCGCGCGGGTCCGGATCGAAGGGGCGATCGACGCCATCCCACGGACGGGCCCGGTCATCCTCGTGGCCAACCACGCCTCGAACGCGGATCCGGTCGTCATCGGTGCCTGGCTCACCCCGCGCCTCGGCCGCCGGATCCACTGGCTCGGCAAGCGCGAGCTGTTCGAGTGGCCGGTCATCGGCTGGGTTGCCGCGAACGGTGGCGTCCACCCCGTCGACCGCGACAACGCGGATCTCGAGGCGTTCCGTCTCGCCCGCCGGATCCTCGACGAGGGGAACGTCCTGATGGTCTTCCCCGAGGGGACGCGGAGCCCCGATGGCATCCTCCAGGACGCGAAGGACGGCGTCGCGATGCTCGCCTTGCGGACGGGAGCCCTCATCGTCCCCATCGGGATGCGTGACACGGACCGGTTCTGGCCACGGGGCCGCGGCCTCCCCCACATCGGTCGACGAATCGCGATGCGCGTCGGTACGCCGTTCCGGGTCACGGACGAGATCGACGCCGGGCTGGACCGCCGGGCGGCAAAGAGCGCCGCGACGGCGGTCATCATGGCCCGGATCGCGGGGCTCCTTCCCGCTCGGCAGCGAGGAGTCGACCAGGCACTCCCCGCGGCTCGCGAACCTGTCGCCGGCGGCGCCTGACCGGCGGCTCCGCGAGGGCCGAACAGGGGCCCGTGCGATAATCGACAGGACATGGGAACCGTCGAGGAAGTTCGAATCGCGAAGCGGACCGGGTTCTGCTACGGCGTCCGGGAGGCGATCGACAAGGCCAAGGAGGCGTCCGCCGCCGGCAAGGCGACGCACACCCTGGGTCAGGTCGTCCACAACGAGGGCGTCGTCCAGGACCTCCAGGATCTCGGGATCCGGACAGTCGACACGCTCGACGACGTGGACCACGGCGCGGCGGTGGTCATCCGGGCACACGGCGTTCGGCCGGATGTCATGGAGCGCGCGAACGCCCGCGGCCTCGAGGTCATCGACGGGACGTGCACTTGGGTCATCCAGGAGCAGCGCGAGCTCGTGAAGCTCGTCGAGGAGGGCTACACGATCGTTCTGCTCGGGACCCCGAAGCATCCCGAGGTCGTCGGCCTGCTCGGGTTCGCCCCCGACGCGATCGTCGTCGACGAGGAAGAGGACTGGGATCGCATCCCGCGGCGCAAGAAGATGGCGTTGCTGTCGCAGAGCACGCAGCCGCCGTGGAAGTTCGAGAAGCTCGCTGCGTTCATGGTGGGGCGCAGCCACGAGCTGAAGATCGTCAACACCGTCTGTCCCGTCACGATCCGCCGGCAGCAGGACACGCTCGACGCGGCGCGCGACGTTGACGTCATGGTCGTCGTCGGTGGCCGGTCCAGCGCGAACACGAAGGAGCTGACCCGGCTCTGCGGCATCGCGGGCACGCCGGCGGTCCAGGTCGAAGGCGTCCGTGACCTCGATGACGCGGCAGTCTTCGCCGCTGCACGCATTGTCGGTGTGACGGGCGGCACATCCACCCCGATCGAGGATCTCCACGCCGTCGCCCGGCGGATCCTCGAGCTCGCCGGGACGCCCGAAGCGCACGACCGCGCCGACGCCCTCGCCGCTGCCGCCCTCGCCCAGGCCGCGACTCCCGCGGGCCGGACGACGTCCCTTCCGAAGCCCGCTTCGACGCCCGCAGCCGGCGCGGCCTGACCCCGTGGCGGCCCGCGACCGCGGCATTCCGATCGTTGCCATCGTCGGCCGCCCGAACGTCGGGAAGAGCACGCTCTTCAACCGGATCGTCGGGCGGCGAACCGCGATCGTCGAGGACCGCGCGCGCACGACGCGCGACCGGCTCTACGGCGAGGCGGAATGGAACGGCCGCCGGTTCCTCGTCGTCGACACCGGCGGCCTCGAGCTGTCGCCGGACGACCCGATCGAGGCCAAGGTCCAGGAGCAGGCTCGGCTCGCGATCTCGGAGGCGGATGCCATCCTGTTCGTCGTCGAGGCGATCACGGGGATGACCCCCGCGGACCAGGAAGCGGCGGAGATCCTCCGGCTCGCGAAGGCGCCGGTCCTCGTCGCCGTCAACAAGACGGACAACGACAAGCGCGAGCTCGATGCCGCCGAGTTCTACGCGATGGGCTGGGAAGAGACGTATCCGATCTCGGCTGCGCACGGGCGCGGCGTCGCGGATCTCCTCGATGCGCTCGTCTGGGCGCTCCCGCCCGAAACGGATGAGGAAGTCGCCCGCAAGGCGCGCGAGGAGCAGGCCGAGGCATTTGCCCAGGACGTCGTTCGCGGCCGGCTCGAGCCGTTCGTCGTCGGCGATCCCGAAGAGGCGGACGGCGACGACGATGCCCTCGACGGCGACGGAGACGACGTCGCCGCCAAATGGGACGCCGAGATCGCCGCGGATGCCGACCGATCCCCGGCCGCGATCGCGTTCGTCGGCCGGCCGAACGTCGGCAAGTCGAGCCTCCTGAACGCCCTCCTCGGCGAGGAACGATCCATCGTCTCGGACGTCCCGGGCACGACCCGCGACTCGATCGACACGCGACTCGACTGGGGCCGCTCGGAGATCGTCCTCATCGACACCGCCGGGATCCGGAGGCGCGGCCGCGTCGCGTCCGGGCCGGCAGCGGAGCGCTTCTCGACCCTTCGCGCACTCAAGGCGATCTCGCGGGCGGACGTCGCGGTCCTCGTGATCGACGCTGTCGAGGGGCTGACGACCCAGGACGCGCACGTCGCGGGCTACGTCGTCGAGGAGGGCAAGGGCCTCGTCGTCGCGGTCAACAAGTGGGACCTCATCGAGGACAAGACGGACCGGACCTTCGACCAGTACGTCGAGTGGA
>DASWSI010000108.1:0-3832 GCA_036402715.1 Candidatus Limnocylindrales bacterium | reverse complement strand
CTCCCAGCCGATCGTCGACGAGGGTCCCGCCGGTCTCGTCGTCGTGTACGGCCTCCAGGCGGGTGGCTTCGATGTCATCGTCAACGCGGACCACCTCGTGTCGTGGGGGATCGGTGCGGACGAGCTCCGAACGACCGCTCTCGCGAACCTCGCGGCATGGTCCGACGGCGCGCCGTGGACGGACGAGGTGTCCGGGGACCGGAGGCTGGTCTCCTCGGATTCGGGTGAGGGCTGGGACGCGGCCCGGATCCTCCTCCCGGAGGTTCGCGAGCGTCTCGCCGAGGAGCTCGGCTCGGCGGGCCGTGTCCTCGTCGGGCTGCCGGAGCGCCATCTCCTGATCGCGGCGGCGCTCGGGCCGGCGGACACCGAGTTCGCGGCGCTGTTCGAGGAGTTCGTCGTCGATCACTCCGGCGGCGCGGACGAGCCGATCGACCGACGCGTCTTCGAGCTCATCGACGGCGAGCTGATCGAGTTCGCCGCCGGCAGCGCGGCCGGCTGAGCGGGATGGCCGCCCAGCCGGGCACGGAGTTCGAGGCGCTCCGTTACGACGTCGAGGGCGCCGTGGCGACGATCACCCTCAACCGGCCCGACGCGCTCAACGCGTTGACCGTGACCCTGAAGACGGAGCTGCTGGGCGCGTTCCGCACCGTCGCCCGCGACCGCGCGGTTCGGGCCGTGATCCTGACGGGCGCCGGCCGGGCGTTCTGTGCGGGCCAGGATCTCCGCGAGCGACTGGAACCCGGCGCGGTCCCGCTCGCCGTCGAGATTCGCGAGCGCTACAACCCGCTGATCGTCGCGATGCGACGGCTCGAGAAGCCGATCGTCGGAGCGATCAACGGCGTCGCCGCGGGAGCGGGCGCGTCGCTCGCGTTCGCCTGTGACATCCGCGTCGCGGCCGAGTCGGCGAGCTTCGTGCTCGCCTTCGGACGGGTGGGGCTCGTCCCCGACAGCGGCGCGACGTGGCTGCTGCCTCGCCTCGTCGGCGCGGCGAAGGCCGCCGAGCTCGCGCTCATCGGCGACGCGCTGTCCGCGGTGGACGCGGAGCGGTTCGGTCTCGTCGCGCGCGTCGTCCCCGCGGAGCGGCTCCTCGACGAGTCACGCGCCCTCGCGACGCGGCTCGCGGCTGCGGCACCACGCGCGCTGGCCCTGACGAAGCGGGCGCTCGATCGCGCGTGGGACCTCGATCTGGCCGCGGCTCTCGAATACGAGGCAGACCTGCAGGGCATCGCCGGCCGAACCGCCGATCACGCCGAGGGCGTCGCCGCGTTCGTCGAGAAGCGTCCTCCGCGGTTCACGGGGGAGTAGGCGCCGGCGTGTTGTACGCAACTCGCAACGGCGTTCGCGCGTGCCCCGGGCGGCGCCACGCTGCGTCCGCCTCAGGATCCCTCCGATGACGAGCTCGCGGCGGGGTGACTCCACGGACCCCGGCGCGTCCCCGCGTCCCCGGGTCACCGCCTTCACGGACGGGGTGGTCGCACTCGCGCAGCATGGGCGGGTTGGACCGCTCGCCGACGACGGCCGCTGGATCGTGCCGTTCGCGCTCATCGCGTACGTCCTCGGGACGACGTGGAGCTGGGAGTTTCCGGACTATCACGGGATCCCGTTTCCGCCGATCTGGCTCGCGCTCGCGTGCGGCAGCCTCATCGCGTGGCGGGTTCGCCGCGGAGCGATCGGCCCCATCGCCGCGGCGGCGATCGTCGCCGTGACGGCGATGCTCATGACGGACGTCGCGTCGGTCTGGACGCAGGGAATCCGCGACATCGAGATCTATCTCAAGGCCGGTGTTCGGTGGCTCGACGGAGCGCCGGTCTACATGCGCGTGCCGCTCGGTGTCGCCCCGGCAGACCTGTCGAACTATCCCTTCCTCTATCCGCCCGTGACCCTGCCGCTCTTCGGGGCGCTCGGTGCGCTGCCCGAGCCGCTTGCCGTCGGGATCTGGCTGACGGCGTCCCTCGGCGCGCTGCTCGCCGGCCTTCGGTGGGTGGGCCTCCGCTGGCGGTGGTGCCTCCTGCTGCTCCTCTGGCCACCGATCGTCCAGGGGCTCTGGGTCGGCAACGTGGCGGTCCCGCTGTTTGCGTTCTTCGCGATCGCGCCGTGGCGCCCGGGGGCGCTTGCCGTCGGCCCGATCTTCAAGGTGTACAGCGGCCTGGCGTCGCTCTGGCTCCTCCGGCGCGAGCACTGGCGTGAGCTCGCGGCGGCCGTCGTCGCGGTGGCGGCGATCACGGCGGCGAGCCTCCTGATCGTCGATGTCCGGCTCTGGTCCGACTGGCTGACCGGGCTGCAGGTCTACCAGGAGTCGCAGCGGCTGCTGCCGAACCTCTACGGCTTCGGCCTGGCGCGATACATGCCGTTCGTCGTGTTCGCGGCGATCGCCGCCGTCGTCCTGATCCTCGCGCTCCGTGCCGCCGGGCGTCGTGACCAGCTCGGCCGTCTCGGCGTCGCGACCGTCGTCGGGTCGCCGTCGCTCTTCTCGCACGGGTTCCTCGTCGCGCTCCCGGCGATGTTCCGGCTCGACACGGCGTGGTTCTGGCTCGCGTTCGGCATCACCGCGTGCGCTCCCGGTCCGGCCTGGTTCGGCGCCCTCGTCATCGTCGTCGCGAGCTGGTTCGTCCCCGCGATGCGGAAGCGCGACGCCGCGGACGACTGGCATCCGCTGGGCGCCGCCCCGAGGCCCTGGCCGAACGCCCCGCGCCGCACTGTGGATGCACCGCCGCGGACGCCGGACCACCGGGGTGATCCGGACCCCGAAGACGTCGCCGACCCCGCACCGGACCGCGTCGCTGCAGCCGAGGCGTCGCCCTGACCGCCGCCACTCATCGACTCACGTCCGCCCTGCGCGGAGATCGCGTCGCGGGCCTCCTCCCCTGGTTCCAGGTCGTGGCCGTCGCCGCATACATCCTGTTCGCGACGATCGACTGGAACGTTCCGTATCCCGGGGCGTTGCCGTTCGGACCGCTCTGGGCGGGCGCGACGGTCGCGATCGTCGGGCTGTGGATCGCGACGCGACATCGAGCTTCGGCGCTGCATCTCGTCGCGATGGGAGCCGTCGCCGCGATGGCCCTGACGGACGTGTCGTACCTCGCGACGCAGGGGCTGCGCGACCTCCATCTTTACCTTCGCGCCGGGCAGCACTTCCTCGACGGCAGCCCGGTGTACCTCGATCGCCTCTTCACCCAGCGGCCGGCAGACCTCGCCGACTACCCCTTCCTCTATCCGCCGCTGACGCTGCCCTTTTTCGCGGCGCTGGCCCGGCTGCCGACCGTGGTCGTCGATGTCGGCTGGTTCGCGGCTTCCCTCGCCGCGGCCGTCGCCACCCTGCGGCTGTTCGGGCTCGCGTGGCGGTGGGCACTCCTGTTCCTCGTCTGGCCGCCGTTCTTCCAGGGGCTCCAGGTCGGGAACGTCGCCGTGCCGCTCGGCCTCGTGTTTGCGCTCGCGCCGTGGTTCGGTGCCGGCCTCGTGATCGCCGCCGTGTTCAAGGTCTACAGCGGGATCGCCGCCCTGTGGCTGGTCCGCGAGCGGCGGCTCGCCCAGCTCGCGATCGGCGTCGCGATCGTCGTCGTGGCCGGGGTCGTCACGCTGCCGTTCGTGGGGCCGCAGCGCTGGGCCGAGTGGTGGGCCGGGCTCGGCTGGTTCCGCGACTCGCAGCCGCTGCTCGCCGACTACCTCTATGGCTTCGGACTTCCGCGCTACCTCCCCACGTTCCTCGCGCTTGCCATTGCCGGCGTCGTGGCCGTCCTCGCCGTCCGGGCCCGTGGTCGAGACGGGCTCGCCCGACTCGGCCTCGCGACGGCCGTCGCCTCACCGTCCCTGTACGCCCACGGGCTGATCGTCG
>DASWSI010000107.1:0-4608 GCA_036402715.1 Candidatus Limnocylindrales bacterium | reverse complement strand
CGGTCGCGCCGGACGTGGAGGACGGCGGCGCCCTTCGGCGCACAGAGCCATTTGTGTGCATTCCCGGTCCACCAGGCTGCCCCGAGCGCGTCGAGGTCGACCGGCACCATCCCCGGTGAATGGGCCGCGTCCACGAGCGTGTCGACTCCTCGGGCGGCCAGCTCGCGCACGATGTCACCGAGCGGGAAGACGAGGCCCGTCGGGCTGGTGACGTGGCTGACGAGCAGCAGCCGCGTCCTCGGCGTGACGGCACCAAGGATCGCCGCCGTGACCTGATCCGGGTCACGGAGCGGGAATGGAACGTGCGCGATCCGGACGGTCGCGCGGTCTCGCGCCGCGATCTCTGCCAGGGCGTTGAGCGTGGCGTTGTACTCGTGGTCCGTCGCGAGCAGCTCGTCGCCAGGTTCGAAACGCAGCGACCGCAGGACGGTGTTGACGCCCGTCGTCGCGTTGGTGACGAAGGCGAGGTCGTCCGGGTTCGCGCCCAGAAAGGCACCGACGTCGGCGCGGGCCGCCTCGAGGAACCGTTCGAGGTCGCGGCCGAGAAACCGGACCGGTTCCCGTTCCATCCGCTCCCGCCACGCCGCCTGGGCCTCGAGGACCGGCCGGGGACATGCCCCGTACGAGCCATGGTTGAGGAACGTCACGGCAGGATCGAGAAGCCACGGATCGCTCACGAGGGTCGCCGCGTGACGCCGCGGCGCGCCGATCGAGGTCGCCTCACGCGTCGAGGTCGAGGGTCTCGCCGTCCGTGGCGGTCACGGGATCGCCCGCGGCCGGGAACCACATCGCGCGGCCCTCCCCGGAAACCCGCCACGTCGACCGGCCGTTGCCGTTCTCGGACAGCACACCGGTCCGCTCGTCGAGCCCCAGGTAGCCGATCCCGTCCGCGCGGAGCGACTCGACGGTCGTCTCCCAGCCGCGTCCGTCGAACAGCGCGAAGTGGGGGACGACGATGAGCCCGCGAACGAGGCCGAGGCCCGCCAGCCATCCTGCTGGAGTCCACGTCCTGACGCCCATCCCCATCGCGCCCGCGCTCGCACCCGCGACGACCGCGCCGCCGCGGTGCGCTGCGTCGATCGCGGCCGCGGCCGGGGTCCCGCTGAGAAGCGCCGGAATGAGGTCCGGCTCGCCACCAGGGAGATGCACCAGATCGGCGTCGCGGAGCATCGCCACGAAGTCGACCGCCGAGCCGCCTTCCCGGTCGACGATGCTCGCCTCGGTGATGTCGACCTCGACGCCGAGGCGCGCGGCGACTCGGGCGATCGCCTCGCGTCCTTCGGCGAACTTCTGCTGCGGGCCCGCGCGGGCAGACGCCGTCGGCACGATCACGACGCTGATCCGTTCAGCGGCCGGCTGCGACGCGCGGCCGGAAGACGCCGCGCGGACCCGAACCGCCGCCGCTCGCCGTGTCGCGACGACGCCGGCGGCCTCGAGCAGCGCACCCAGGAACCGCTCGTCACCCGGCATGAACTCGCCGCCCCCGTGGAGCCCGAGCGGGCCCGTCACCGAGCCCCGCGAGCCTCGTCCGGCGCAGGTGGCGTGACGTTGCGTGGTTGCGGCGTGACGTTCCGGGGCGGCGGCCGCACGTCGGCGGGCCGGCCGAGCAGCCTCGCCAGGCCGCGCCGCCAGCTGATGAACGGGACGATGTAGAGCACGATCAGCAGCGGGATCACGAACCGGGTCCGCGCGGGACCGAGCACGACGAGGACGCCGAGCGCCCAGATCCCGAGGAAATAGCCACCGACGGTCTCGCGCGCGCGCCCTGCGTCGTACATCCGCCGCGTCGGGGCGAGCGCGAGAATCCCGACGACGAGGATCGCCGCAATGAGCGCGGGGGAGAGCACGATCGGATCATAGGCGCGACGGCGCGATCGGCGCGGTGTTCCCACTGTGTGTCGCGTCCCGGACGTTCCGGCGCCCGGACCGCGTCCCGGTTCCGGGGCTTGGCTCGGCTACGATCCGGTGCCCGCCCCGCACGCCCGGCCCGCCCATGACGCTCGATTCGACAACATCGCCGCGCCCGCCACGTCTCTCCGCCTGGCTCGACAGGTGGGGACCGATCCTGCCCCTGCTCGCCGCCGAGTTCATCGTCTGGCTGGGCTTCGGGGCGCTGCTGCCGATCATGCCGCTCTACTTCACCGAGCACGGCGTCCCGATCGAGACGCTCGGTGTCGTCATCGCCGCGTGGCCCGCGGCCAGGCTCCTCGGGGAGCCCGTCTTCGGCTGGATCGCGGACCGGACGGATCGGGTGCCGCTCATGGTCGGCGGCCTCGTCGTCACGGCCATCGCGCTCGGGCTGCCACTCATCTTCAACGCGCCGCTCGAGTTCGTCGCGCTCCGCGCGCTCGCCGGCCTCGCGACGTCCGCATACGACCCCGCGGCGCGGGGCTATCTCACCGATGCGACACCGCCCGGTCGGCGCGGGGAGGCGTTCGGGCTATTCGGCGCTGCGCAGATGGCCGGTCTCCTGCTCGGTCCCGCGATCGGCGGGCTCGGCTCGGCGACGTTCGGCGGCGTCGGCTTCGTCTTCGGGTTCGGGGCGTTCGCGACGATCGTCGCCGCGATCGCCGTCGCACTTCGCGTCCGCGAATCGCCGCACGAGGGGCCACGGGAACGGACTGCGCCGGCGTACGACATCACCGAGTTCCCGACGGAGCCGCCCGACGTCGTCCGCCGTGCCGCTGACGACGCGTACGGCGAGCCCGCCGCGGCCGATTCGGCCGACGCGCCTGACAGCCTCTGGAATCGCCGGCTCGCCGGCGCGATCGTCCTCAACCTCGGTGGCTATTTCGCCGGCGGCATCTACGAGGTGATCTGGAGCCTGTTCCTCCAGTCGAAGGGCGCCGGGCTCGATCTCATCGGGCTGACCTTCGCGATGTTCGCGTTGCCCGTCCTGTTCCTGTCGCCGTTCGCCGGCCGGCTCGTCGATCGGCGGGGCCCGTACGCGTTCGTCGCGGTCGGGGCCGTGATGACGGCGACGGCGAGCTTCGTCTACCCGCTGCTCGGCGATCCGCGCCTCGTCATCCCGTTCATCATCCTGGAGGGAAGCGGGTTCGCGCTCACGAACCCGGCGCTCTACTCCGTGGTGGCCGCCGGCAGCCCACGCGGCCGGTCGTCGACGGCGCAGGGGATCTTCGGTGCGTCGGGGACCGTCGGCACGATCGTGGCGTCCGTCGGCGCGGGGTACCTCGCCCGGGTCGACCTCCGCTACCCGTTCTGGGTCGCCGGTTCGGTGCTGATCGCGCTCCTCGTGGTCGGCCTGGTCGTCGGCGGGCGGGCCCTCCGGACGCGGTCGGGCAGCGTCACGGACCCGATTCCGGCCGCCTGACCGTCGCCCCTCGTTTGACCGATCGGCGCCCCGTCCCTAGAATGAGAGGTCGCGGGGTGGAGCAGCGGCAGCTCGTCGGGCTCATAACCCGAAGGTCGGAGGTTCGAATCCTTCCCCCGCAACCAATCGCATTTCTCTGAACCCCGGGTCCCGACCACCCGGGGTTCCTTCTTTTTTCCGGCCGTTTTGAACGCCGCGACCGCGGCGGCGGTATCCACTCCCGGAGCGAGAGCTCCGTGGTCTCGAGGAGCGCAGGCGGCGAGGAGGCGATCGGCGGGCACGATCGCGCGATCGGTGCCCCTGGTCGTGGCCTGCGCTCCCGGCCCGCTTGGCAGTGGCGCGGCGGCCGGTCGGCGGCGGGTCCCCGAAGCCGGTCGTTCGGACCGTCACTCCCAGCGGAACGTCCGGACCGCGACGCCCACCGCCGCGAGGGCCCACGCCGCAAGCACCACCAGCGACCGAGTGGCGTCGCCGCCCGCTCCCAGCCCTGCCCGGAACAGGTCAGCCAGCGCGGATGCCGGGAGCACGGATCCGAGCGCGGCGAGCGGCGCCGGAAGGTGGTCGAGCGGCAGGACGATCCCGCCGAGCAGGAGGAACGCGAGGAAGAGGCCGTTGGCGATCGCGAGCGTCGCCTCGGCGCGGAGACCGCCCGCCATGGCGAGCCCGAGGCCGGCGAACGCGGCGGTTCCGAGAAGGACGGCCACGATCGCCAGCCCGAGCGGTGCGCCGGCGGGCACGCGCCAGCCGAGCAGCACGACCGCGATGACGACGAGCAGGGCGACCTGGAGCAGCTCGACGGCAAGGACCGCCGCCATCTTCGCGACGATGAGATCGGCGCGGGTCAGCGGCGATCCCCCGAGCCGCTTGAGGACCCCGTAGTGGCGCTCGTAGGCCGTCGCGATCCCGAGGTTGACGAGGCTCGTCGCGATGATCGCGAGGGCGAGCGATCCGGGCAGCAGGAAGTCGACCTGGCGTCCCGCGGCCGGGATCACGGCCACGGAGGAGAAGAACACGAGCACGACCGCGGGGATGACGATCGTGACGAGGAGGTTCTCGCCGCGGCGCGCGGTCAATCGCAGCTCCATGCGGGTCATCGCCGCGATGGCGCGCGCGCTGCGAGACGGGCGGCTGGGTCGTGCAGCGGCGGGTGCGCTCGGCGTTGCGGTCATGCCGCGTCGCTCGCGATCCCGGGACGGTCGCCGTCGCCACCTCGCGCTCCGGGTCCCGTCGCGCCCGGTCCAGCGGGTCCGGACGCCGGCTCCGCGGTCAGCTCCAGG
>DASWSI010000106.1:0-4487 GCA_036402715.1 Candidatus Limnocylindrales bacterium | reverse complement strand
AACCGTGAAGAATCGCGGGATCCCGAAGATCTCGAGGGCGGCTGCCGCCCCGGAGAACTCCGCGACCGTGTTCGCGATGTTCGCGACGAGGAGGACGAGCATCGCGAACGCCGTCCAGCGGACGCCGAAGCGGTCGCGGATGAGGTCGCTCAGCCCCTGTCCCGTGACGACGCCGAGCCGCGCGGCCATCTCCTGGACGATCGCGAGGACGACGATCGTGATCGGGAACAGCCACAGCAGCGTGAGCCCGGTGCGCGCGCCGAGGATGCTGTAGGTCGTGATACCGCCGGCGTCGTTGCCCGCGATCCCGGCGATGAGCCCGGGACCCATGACCGCGAGGAACGCGACGATGCCGCGCCGGCCACGGAAGCGGCCGCGGAGTCGGAGGAGCTCCCCGGACGACAGCCGGTCCGCGATCCGGTCGACGAAGCCGATCCGTGGCGGCGGGGCGACGACGCGCCGCCGGGCGCGCCCGACGACCTCGCGCGCCGCATCCCCGACCGAGGGCAGCTCCGGCATCGGCTAGCGCCGGCTCTCGCCACCGGCGAACAGCCGCGGCAGACGCTTCTTCCAGGCCGTGGGGAGGATCGAGTCCATCGCATCGTCGACGGTGACGATCCCGGCCAGCCGCCCGTCGATGTCGACGACCGGAACGGCCAGGAGGTTGTAGCGGGCGACGACCTGCGCCACCTCGTCCTGGCTAGCGGTGACGGCGACCGCGACGGGCTCCGGGATCATGACGTCGGAGATGCGCGTCTCCGGCCGCGCGACGATGAGGTCGCGGAGCGACAGGACGCCGACCAGGCGGTCGTCGTCGTCGGTGACGTAGACGTAGTAGATCGTCTCCGCGTCCGGCTCGATCTCGCGCAGCCGGTCGATCGTCTGGCTCGCCGTCAGCGTCGCCGGGACGGCGACGAACTCGGTGGTCATGATCCCGCCGGCCGAATCCTCCGGGTAGCCGAGGAGCTCCTGGACCTCCGCCGCCTCGTCACGCTCCATCAGGGCGAGGATCTCCTCGCGCGCCTCGTCTGACAGGTCCGCGACCAGGTCCGCGGCGTCGTCCGGCGACATCTCCTCGAGGATGTCCGCCGCGCGCCCGGGCTCGAGGTCCTCGAGCACCTCGACCTGGGTCTCCGGCTCCATCTCCTCGATCGCGTCCGCCACGGCCTCGTCGTCGAGGGAGGCCAGGACGCCGGCACGGTCGCGCGGCGCCAGCTGATCGATGATCGAGGCGAGGTCCGCCGGGTGGAGCTCCGCGAGGCCGCCGTGCGGGACGCGCAGCTTGATCGAGGCGATCGACGTCTCGACCGGGTCGACGTCCTCCCAGTCGATGTATCGCTCCGGGATCGGCAGGTTCAGGTTGCGGGCGATGATCCGGAACGCGCCCGCGACACCGAGCCGGCGGAGGAGCCCGGCCGCGCCCACATCCACCGCGACGAGATGGAGCACGCCCTCGATCTCGTCGAGGCGAAGGTCGTTGACGCGGACCACCTTGCGGCCGTCGATGTCGACGATCTGCTTGTCCATGAGGTCCGTCGCGAGGAGGATCTCGTTCGGGCGCTGCTTGAAGCGATCAAGGTCGATCGTCGTGGTCGAGAGTCGCGCGCCCGCCGCGTCGAGGGTCCCGACCGACGTCCACGGCAGGAAGATCCGGCGGCGTCGATCCGTCACGACCACGAGCCCGGTCACCGGCGGATACCGGTCGCCGACGGCGACGATGAGATCGGCGACCTTGCCGATCGGCTCGCCGCCGCGATCGAGCACCGGCCGGCCGATCGCCTGGCTCAGGTAGAGCATCTTCCACCTCGGGGCGGGGTCGTCCCGCCGCAGGTGGCGCCGGCCGGCTAGCGGACTCGGCGGATCACTGCATCGAGGCGGGGCGGACCATGGCTGTGGCGCCGGTCAGGGCGCCGGGAATACTGGGTCCGGGCTCCACGTGGAGAGCGGTCCTCCGAAGCAGGTCTGGACGGCTCACGAGCGCGGCGCGATGGGAAATCGCCGGGCCGGTGGACCGTGATCGAGTGTAGTGGCGGCCGGCGCGCCGGGTCAACGATCGGGAGGCTCGCGAGGCACGGGACGTTCGGCGTACGTTCGCCCCGTACCTTGGGGTCAGGCAGCACGGCGAGGCCGGAGGCGACGATGGCGGGTGAATGAGCCTGCCGTCAGGCCGGGACGCGTCACCGTCCCGGCAGCCCGTCACGTCACCGGCGACTCCAGCACCGCGATCGAGATTGACGTCCCGGTTGCGCGCCGTGCTGGATGGCCGGCGCATTGCCGCGCGTGAGGCGGAGGCCGCGGACCGGGCAGACCGCCGGGCCGCGCGGTTTGCCGTCCTCCAGGCGGCGTCGGCGCGAATCAACCGGGCGAAGACGATCGAGGCGGTCGGGCGGGCCATCGTCGAGGAGACGAGGCGGTTCCTCGACTACCACAACGCCCGCGTGTACGTCCTCGAGCCGCCGGACCTCGTCGTCCCGATCGCGTTCGAGGGAACGGTGGGGGAGTACGAAAAGGTCGAGTTCGAGCTGCTCGCGACGACGCTCGGAGTCGGGTTCACCGGCTGGGTCGCCGAGAACGGGGCGGCGCTCCTGATCGGGGACGCGAACCTGGACCCGCGGGGCGCGAACATCCCGGGCACGGACGACATCGACGAATCGATGCTCGTCGTCCCGATGCGGTACGACGAGGTCGTCGTTGGCGTGATCACGCTCTCGAAGCTGGGCCTCCACCAGTTCGATGGTGACGATCTCCAGCTCGTCACGATCCTCGCCGACCAGGCCGCGACGGCGCTCGAGTCCGCTCGGCACCTCGTCCGCAGCCAGGGGATCGCCGGCGAGCTCCAGCGGCTCGTGGAGATGAGCAGCGCGCTGTCGCAGAGCCTCGATCCGCGGCAGGTCGCGAACCTCATCGCCAAGCACATCGCCGGCGCGATGCAGGTCGACGAGTGCGCGATCAGCTACTGGGAGCGGTCGACACACCGGGTCCTGACGCTCGGCTACTTCCCGCCGGCCGGCATCGAGACGCTGGATCCGTTCTTCGACGTCCAGGGATTTCCGGAGACGCTCCGCGTCCTCGAGGCGCAGACGACGGTCGTCATCGACGCCGACGATCCGGCGGCCGATCCCGCCGAGGCCGCGCTGCTCCGCGCCAACGGGAAGCGGATGCTTGCCATGGTCCCGCTCGTGGCCAAGGGCCAGTCCATCGGCCTCGTCGAGCTGCTGTCGAGCAACCGGATCGACCTCGACGCGTCGCGTCTCGCGCTCGCCCGGACGATGGCCAACGAGGCGGCGATGGCCCTCGAGAACGCCCGGCTCTACGAGGACGCCCGGAACCTCGCGGACCGCGACCCGCTGACGGGCTTCTACAACCACCGCTACCTCCACGAGCGGCTCGGTGAGGAGGTCGTCCGCGCGCAGCGGTCGCGGCAGCCGCTCGGCGTCCTGATGCTCGACCTCGACGACTTCAAGCTCGTCAACGACACGTTCGGGCACGTCTTCGGCGACCGCGTCCTCGTCTGGACCGCGGAGCTGATCCGATCGACGCTCCGGTCGCCGGACATCGCCGCGCGGTATGGCGGCGACGAGTTCGCGATCATCCTGCCCGACGCGGATCCGGCGAGCGCCCGCGCCGCCGCGGACCGGATCGTGGCCGCGTTCGTCGCCCAGCCATTCCAGGGCGAGGCGCGCGGCGCCGTCCCGATTGCCGTCTCGATCGGCGTCGCGACGCATCCACGCGACGGCCGAACGGGCACCGACCTCATCGCCGTCGCGGACCGCCGGCTGTACCACGTCAAGGCGGGCGGCGGCCACGGCGTGGCGAGCGCCGATCCAACGCCGCCGCCGACGCCGATCGAGCTCGTCGGCAAGTCCGTGGACGCCGCCTAGCTCACCGGGCGCGACTGGCATCGGCGGGACCCTGCGTCCGCGCGCCGAAGTACACAAGTACTCCCCGGACCGAACACAGGTACCCCGGCCTCGGCATGGATTCCGCGCCCGCGCGCCGCCATGCTGGATCCCGAGCGTGACCCCACCTTCCCTCCACCGATCCCCGACGACCGACCCGCAGGATCGACGAATCCGGCGGACGTGGTGGGCACTGGCGGGATCGTTCTTCGTCCTCGGGGTGCTCACCGTCCTTCGGCTCGCCGCCGGGCAGCCGCGCGCGATCGACTTCGCCCTCGCAACGCTTGTCCTCGTCGTGGGCGCGGCCGCCATCCTCCATCGGAACGAGGTCGCGGCGCTCGAAGCCGGCCGCCGGAGCGAGGCAGAGAGCTTCGCCCGGATCCTCCAGGGGCTGTCGCGGTCCGTGTCGCCCGATGCGATCGTTGACGCCATCGTCGAGGACCTCGCGCTCGGGACGGGCGCGGACCACATCGTCGTCGTTCGCCACCGGGCGGAGACGAACGCGCTCGACGCCACGCTCGTCAGCAGCCGCCCGGGAATCCCGAGCTCGACGACGCTGTTCCCGCTGTCCGACCTCGACGACCCGCT
>DASWSI010000105.1:0-3426 GCA_036402715.1 Candidatus Limnocylindrales bacterium | reverse complement strand
GCCCGCGACCTGCGACGCGAACTCCAGCCCCGTGTCCTCCTGGAGCGGGAGCGCGTCCATGTCGGCGCGGAGGAGGATCGTGGGGCCCGGCCGAGCGCCTTCGATGATCGCGGTCACCGAGGTCGTCGTGGTGCCGAGATCCGGCTCGACGCCCAGCTTGCGGAGCTCCTCGACGACGACCTGTTGCGTCAGCGGCAGCTGAAGGCCGATTTCCGGCCGCGCGTGGAGGCGCCGCCGGATGCCGACGATCTCCGGCAGTACGGCACGCGCAGCGGCCGGAAGATCGGACAGTGCGGTTCGTTCGGCGGTCATCGCGGCAGTATGGCCCGGGTGGCGTCGAGGCTCATGAATGGGCGCGGCGCGCGCGGGTGATCTGCGCCGCGTGGTCCGCCGGGTGCGCGGCATAGATCTCGAGCCAGTGGTCGACCGAATACCGGCCGGACTCGGTGTGGGACGCTGCTCGCTGCCACTCATCCGGGGCGATGGCCTTGAGCAGCTGGAGGCTCGCCTCCCGAACCGCTCGCACGACCGCGAGCGACGGCTCGATCGGACGGTCGTAGTGGAGTCGGCGGGCGAACTCGGCCTCGTCGTAGCCGACGATCTGCGGATCGTCCTCGGCAAGGATCCGGCGGAGCCGGACGTAGGCGGTCGTCTCGCTGTCGGCGACGTGATGCGCGACCTGGCGCGGCGTCCAGTCGTCGGCCCCGGGCTGGTGGTCGAGCTCGGCGTCGGTGATGCCGGCAAGCGCGGACTCGAGAACGCCGAAGCCGGCGGCGTATTGCTCGAGCAGTCGGGTTCGGTCGTCGTCTTTGGTCATCGCCGGAGGGTACCGGGCCGGCCGCCGGGCTGCGTCACCCGCGGGCGCCGCCCGTGAAGTTCCACGACGAGAGGTGGAGCGTCGGAACGAGATACGCGCCGTCGAACCCGCCGCGGATGAGGGCCCGTTCGGCGCTCACGCCCTTCACGGCGCCCGGTGCGAGGGCCTCGAGGAACGACTGCGTGAAGCGCATGTTCGTCACGGGGCGCACGATCCGGCCGCCCTCGATCAGCCACACGCCGTTCCTCGTGAGGCCGGTGACGACCTGGGTCCGCGGGTCGAGGATCCGCGTGTACCAGAAGTCCGTGACCAGGATGCCGCGCTCAACGCCGGCAACGAGATCCGCGGCGGCCCGATCGCCCGGATCGACGATGACGTTCGACGGCAGCGCCCCGATCTGGTCGCCGCCCTCGACCGCGTGCCCGGTGCTCTGCGTGCCGCGCTTCGCCGCGGTCCGGCGCGTGTCGAGAAGTCCCGCCGTGACCCCGGCGCGGACGACATCGAGCGCCCGCTTCGGGGTCCCCTCGGCATCGAATGCCACACCGACGGTCGCCGGGTCCGTGGCGTCGTCGCGGATCGTGAGCGTCCGATCGAACTGCGCCGCACCGAGCTTCGCGAACGACCGGCCCTCCTCGACCGCGCGGCCATTGAACCCGTGTACGAACAGGAACTGGAGGAGGTTCGCGACGCACTGCGGCTCGAGGATGACCTCGTAGCGGCCGGGCGCGACGTCCGACGCGTCCGCCGCGCCGCGGGCCTTTTGTGCCGCGGTCTCGCCGACGCTCCGGCCGTCGATCGCGTCGATCGCGACGGACGTCAACCGGGCGCTGCCGTCCGACGTCGGTGTCCGCGCGATGCCGTCGAGGCTCGCGACCGTGGTTCGCCCGGACAGCCGCTGGCCCGCGCTGTTCGCGAACGCGACCGTGACCGCAGCCGTGGAGCACGCGCCGGCAGCCTCGAGACCGTTCGTGGCCGCGACAAACCCGGCCACTCGCGACGCCCGAGCCGCCGGGTCCGCGGCCGCGGTCGCGTCGTCCCAGTGGTCGACTCCTGGCGCGGCCGCAACCGGCGCGAGCCCCGGCCAGTCGGGATCCGGCGGCCGAACCCGCGCCGCCTCGAGCGCGCCGTCGATGAGCCGCGCGATCGCCTCGTCGGTCGTCGGGCCGTCGAGCGCGGCACCGGCGGTGCGACCGTCGAGCGCCACGCGCAACGAGACGTGGGCGAGCTCCTCGGCGACGTTCTGATGGATGAAGCTGTTCGCGAACCGGGTGAGTGCTTCGGTGCCGGTCCGGACGATCACCTCGGCTTCGGCGCCCGCCGCCCTCGCCCGAACGCCCTCGATCACGCGGTCCGCGGTCGCCGCCGTCGGATCCGTCGTGCGGGCCTTCGTTTCGGTCATCCGCGAACGCCCACCCGAATGCCGCGGAATCGCGCCGGAACCGCCGGGTGTCCCGTGTGGCCGACCTGGATCGGCTGGCCCTTGCCGCAGTTCGGCGTCCCCCAGAACGTCCACTCGGAGCGGTTGCCGAGCATGTCCATCGCGCCCCAGAACTTCGGGCTGATCGCGGTGTACGTGGGGTTGCGAAGCATTCGGCCGCGCTTGCCGCTCTTGATCTCCCAGCCGATCTCGCACCCGAACTGGAAGTTGAGCCGCTTGTCGTCGATCGACCACGACCGATTCGTGTCCATGAAGATGCCGTCGTCCGTCGCCGCGATCATCGAGTCGAGCGAGTCGCTCCCGGGGATGAGCCCGACGTTCGTCATCCGGACCATGGGGATCCGGTTGAAGCCGTCCGCCCTAACCGCGCCACCGGACGGGATGCCGGCGAGCGCGGCGGAATCGCGACCGCTCAGCACTCCCACCCAGGTCCCGTTGCGGACGATGTCGACCGGATGGGCCGGCGTCCCCTCGTCATCGAAGCCGAAGCTGCCGAGGGCGCCGGGAAGCGTCGCATCGGCGGTGATGTTCATCAGCTCCGAGCCGAACTTCAGCGAGCCCATCTTCGGCAGCTCGAGCCAGCTCGTGCCCGCGAACGCGGCCTCCCAGCCGAGGATCCGGTCGAGCTCGACGGCGTGGCCCACGGATTCGTGGATCTGGAGCGCCATCTGCTCGCTGCCAAGGATGAGGTCCGTTGCATCGAGGGACGGGCACTGGTCCGCGGTGAGGAGCGCCCGTGCCTCCTCCGCGATCCGTGCCGCGTTCCCCGCGAGGTCGATCTCGCGGACGAGCTCCCAGCCGCGCGTTCCGTACTGGCCGCGGATGCCCGGGTAGCTGCGGCGCTGCGTCTCGTTCTCGCCGATCGCCGTCGCGCTCATCGCGGCGCCGCATTCGACAATGTGCTGGTCGACCCGATGGCCCTCGCTGCTGACGAGCCACTTGCGGGTGTCCCAGACGTGGTGGCTCGCCTCGGCGATATCGGCGCCGTGCTCTCGCATCGTCCGCGTGGCGTTCTCGAGCTGATCGCCCTTCTCCGCGAGGGTCACCGCCCACGGGTCCTCGAGGCACTCGCTCGACCACGCGCCGGTGGCCGGCTTCTCTGCGGCGAGATCGAGATTCGCGCCCGGAACCTGGGTCGACGCGCGCGCCACCGATGCCGCCTGCTCGCCCA
>DASWSI010000104.1:0-14242 GCA_036402715.1 Candidatus Limnocylindrales bacterium | reverse complement strand
TGATCGGCTATGACGAGGCCGCGCTGCTCGCCAAGGAAGCCCTTCGCAGCGGCAAGACGATTCGGGAGCTGGCGCTGGCCCGCGGCATCGATCCGCAGCGCCTCGACGAGCTGCTGGATCCCGCGAAGATGACGGAGCCGGGTCTTGACGCCGGCCGCGGCGGAGCAGCCCTCGGCTGACCGGGGCCGCCACGCGTCGAGTCCGCAGGCGCCACTCCGCGACCCGCGCTGCTGACCCGCCGGCGACGACGGTGGCGGCTACAATCCCGCCCGATGACCTCCACCCGACTGTGGGACCGCGCCGCGGCGCTTCCCGTCCCCGCCGACGGCCGCCGCCGAGCCGAGATCGCCTCTCTCCCTCGCGACGTCCCAACGCTCGATGAGCTGTTCACATTCATGCGGGACGCGGAGCTGCGATTCGCGACGCTCCGAATGCGGATCGAGGAGCGGACGTTCGGCTCCCGGGGCGAGCAGCTCGTCGTCATGGACGTCGCACTCCGCCATCCCGGCTTCGCGCGGGTGACGACGACGGAATCCGCCGAGGACACCCGGGGCAACTTCGAGACGTGGATCTCGGACGGCGAGGTCGTTCGGACGTACTCGAAGGTCCATCGGCTCGGCACGAGCCGCCCGGTGAGGGCGATGGTCCGCGGCCTCGATGACCCGGACTTCCCGGGTCCTTCTCAGGTCTACCGCCCGGTGACCGCACTGCCGGCCGAGACGCTCCCCGAGGCGTTCGTGCACCCCGCCGGGTACTGCCAGAACGTGCTCACCACCGGTCGGACGTGGATCTCCGGGACGGAGGTCGTTCGGGGCCGCGAGGCGATCGTCGTCCAGGCGCAGCATCCCCGCGCCGTCGAGATGCAGGCGGACCGCCCGGATTTCGAGATCGAGATCGCCGCAGACCGCGACACCGGGGCCATCCTTCGGCTTATCGAGCGGATCGCGGGCGACGTCACTCGCCACGCCGAGGCGGTCGTCTTCGAGCCCGACGCGCCGCTGCCGGCGGCGACGCTCGAGTTCCATTTCCCGGCCGGCACGACGATGCTCTACTAGGAAACCGAAAAGCCCCGGGCGCGGCCCGGGGCTTTGTCGTGCGGTGGGCGCGTCAGGCTTCGGCCAGCTCGAGGTCCCGTTCGATCGCGGCGAGCTCCTCTGGTGTCCCCTGCACCTTCGGGCCCTTGAACCATTTCCTCGCCGACACGGCGTACCACAGGGCGGCCCCGCCGAGGACGACGAGAAACACGATCGGCGTGTAGTTGAAGGTCGTGATGCTGATCGGCTGCGCCTGCGGCAGCATGAACAGGATCGCGATGAAGATCACCCAGATCGTGGCGACGATGCCGATCGGGCGGCTCCAGCGGCCCAGCGACCAGGGCCCTTCCTGGAAGCGAGAGCCAGCTTGCAGCCGGAGGTAAACCGGGGCGATGTACGCGACGTACAGGCCGATCACGGCGATGGACGTCACGGCCGCGTAGGCGACGGGGCTGTACAGATAGGGCAGCCCCAGGATGAAGGCGCCGACGGCCGCCAGCCAGATTGAATTCGTCGGGGTCCGCGTCTTCGGATTGATGCGATGCCAGAAGCGGCTGCCGGGGATCGCTCCATCCCGCGAGAAGGCATAGATCATCCGCGAGTTGGCGGTCACGGACGACATCCCGCAGTAGAACTGCGCGCCAATGACGAGGAGCAGGACGAGCAGGCCACCGGTCCGGCCCACGGCGTCGATCCAGATCGTGATCGGCGGGCCCGCGTTCGAGAGCGTCGCGAACGAGTCGAGTGCGTGCTGATAGCCCGTGGCGCCATTCGGGGTTCCGTCCGCGGCCGCGAAGACCTTGTCCGGCGTGATGCCGATGTTCATCGCCGTGAGGAGGATGAAGCCGAAGATCACGGACACCACGACCGAGAAGACGATTCCGCGCGGCGCCGACGTCGACGCGTCGTGGGTTTCCTCGGACATGTGCGCCGACGCGTCATACCCGGTCAGCGTGTACTGCGCGTTCAGGAGGCCGATCAACATCACGTACAGCGGGATCCCGAGCAGGATCGGACCCGGCCACTCCGGGTTGGAGCCGCCGCTCCCGGTGCCGTTGACGAAGGTCGAGAACACGGATCCGATATCGGTTCGGCTGTGCTGGTTGAGGACGACCGTGACGAGGACGATCGCCGCCACGCCAACGAGATGCCACCAGACGGAGACGTTGTTCAGGAATGCCACGAGCCGGATCCCGACGGTATTGAGCAGCGCATGGATGAACAGCACGATGCCGAAGATGAGGATCGTCACTGGCGGCGCCGTCGATACGCCCCAGACGATGTTCAGGAACGCGTTGATGAAGAACGCGAGCCCGAAGTCGATACCGGCCGTGACCGCGACCTGCCCGATGAAGTTGAACCAGCCGACGAACCAGCTCCACGCCGCGGGGTTGCGACCCGATTCCGGCGCCAGCTTCGCGGCCCAGTAGTAGAGCCCGCCGGCGGTCGGATAGCTCGAGGCGACCTCCGCCATCCCGAGGGCGACGAGCGTCACGAAGAACCCGACCACCAGCCAACCGATCGTCATGACGGCGGGGCCGCCCGTGAACATCGCGAACGCGAACAGCGTGAGGCAGCCGGACAGGATCGAGATGATCGTGAACGAGACCGCGAAATTGGAGAACGTCCGCATCCCTCGGCGCAGCTCCTGCGCGTAGCCCAGGCGATGCAGCTCCTCCGTATCGGTCGACGGCGCACGGGCAGACGAGTCAGTCACCGGTCGAAACCCTCCCTCGCAGCAACGTACGATTACCCTCCAGTCGCGCATTACGCGCGCCGGGGATCGGCGTGTCAAGCGAATTCGGCGACGGAATTCGCACCGTGGGAGGGCAGATGGGCGATCGGCTCGCGGGCAAGGTCGCGATCGTCACCGGTGCGGGATCGGGCATCGGCCGCGCAACCGCGATCAGGTTCGCCGAGGAGAGCGCCCGCGTCACGTGCGTCGACGTCGATCGCGATTCGGTCGATTCGGTGGCTCGCGAGATCGGCGAGGCCGCAGTTGCGGTCGTCGCGGACGTGTCGGATCCGGCTGCCGTCCGGGCGTATACGGATGAGACAGCCGCGCGGTGGGGCGGCCTCCACGTCGTCTTCAACAACGCCGGGGTGAACATCCCGGGGGTGTTCCACGAGGTCCCGGACGCGGTCGTCGACCGGACGCTGAACGTCAACGTCAAGGGCTGCATCTACGGCTGCCGGTACGCCATCCCGCACATGCTTCGTGGTGGTGGCGGCTCGCTGATCAACACGTCGTCGGTCAACGGCCTCGTCGCGGAGCCGTTCCTCGCGATCTACGCGACCTCGAAGGGCGCGATCGTCATGCTCTCGAAGGGGATCGCCCTCGACTACGCGAAGCAGAAGATTCGGTGCAACGCGATTGCCCCCGGCTGGGTCGACACGCCGATCAACTACGCCCACGCGGAGATGCTCGGCGGCCTCAAGGAGGTCTACGCAACGATCGATTCGTTCCAGCCGATCGGCCGGCCGGGCGAGCCGCGCGAGATCGCCAATGTGGCATTGTTCCTCGCCTCGGACGAGTCGTCGTTCGTCACGGGCTCGGTGCTTGTCGCCGATGGAGGGATGACCGCGAAGTAGGGGCGGCGGGCCCGAACCGGCCCGCTGGACGCAGCGAGACGAATGCGAGAGGGACGATGACGACCGAGGCCCACCCGAAGGCGCACGCGGACAAGCACCCGAAGCTCCTCGAGCTCGAGGCCATGGTCCGCGACGGCCGGATCGACACGATCGTCGTCGCGATCACGGACATGCAGGGTCGGCTGATGGGCAAGCGCGTCCAGGCCGAGGCGTTCCTCAACGGTGTCATCGACCACGGCGCCCACTTCTGCACGTACCTCCTTGGCACGGACATGGAGATGACGACGCCGGAGGGCTTCCGGCTGATGAACTGGGAGACGGGCTACGGCGACTGGATCGCCTCGCCGATCTGGGACTCGCTCCGCATCCCGCCATGGCTCGAGAAGACCGCGCTCGTCCTCGCCGACACGATCGACGAGGAGACGGACACGGAGATCCCGATCTCCCCGCGCACGATCCTCAAGCGACAGGTCGCCCGCGCGGCAGAGCTCGGGTTCGCGCTGAAGGCCGGATCCGAGTTCGAGTTCTACGTCCTTCAGGACAGCTGGGAGGACATGAGCCGCGCCGGCTGGGCGGTGCCGCGGACGTTCGGCTACTACAACGAGGACTACCACCTGCTCCAGGCGACGAAGGCGGAGCCGCTCCACCGGCTGCTCCGGAACCAGATGACCGCGGCCGGCGTTCCGATCGAGTTCAGCAAGGGCGAGGCCGCGCCAGGGCAGCACGAGGTGAACATCCGCTACGACCATGTCCTCGAGTCCGCGGACCGCAGCGTCATCTTCAAGCACGGCGCCAAGGAGATCGCGTACCTGAACGGCTGGGGCCTGACGTTCATGGCCAAGCCGGATCACCGCTGGACGGGGTCGTCCGGGCACCTGCACATGAGCGTCTGGGACACCGCCGACACCCACTCGCTGATGC
The DNA here is from genome assembly GCA_036402715.1 of Candidatus Limnocylindrales bacterium. Taxonomy (GTDB): domain Bacteria; phylum Chloroflexota; class Limnocylindria; order Limnocylindrales; family CSP1-4; genus JACDAV01. The sequence continues at coordinate 9,695 of DASWSI010000104.1, read as the reverse complement.
ACGAGGAAGGCAGCGAGCGGCCGTACGGCATGTCGGACACGATGGCGTGGTTCCTCGCCGGGATGATGGCGCTGTCGCGGGAGCTGGCGATCTTCATCGCCCCGAACATCAACTCCTACAAGCGGTATGCCTCGCTGTCGTGGGCGCCGGTCAACATCGTCTGGGGCCGCGACAACCGGACGACGGGGTTCCGCGTCGTCGGACGCGGGCAGGGACTCCACGTCGAGGACCGCTTCCCGGGCGGCGACATGAATGCCTACCTGACGTACGCGGCGATGATCGGGGCGGGCCTGTGGGGCGTCGAGCGGAAGCTCGAGCCGGCGGACGAGTTCCGCGGCAACGGGTACGTCGCGACCGGCGTTCCCCGGATGCCGCGGGCACTGTACGAGGCGATCGGGGAGCTGGAGCGAAGTGAGGCGGCGGTCGAGATCTTCGGCCAGGACGTCGTCGACCATTACCTCAACGCCGCGCGGGTCGAGCAGCAGATCTACGACTCGATGGTCCACAACTGGGATCGCGAGCGGTATCTCGAGCGGAGCTAGCGTCCGGGCTGACGTCTCGACCGAAAGCGGAACGGGGCGCCGCCGCAGCTGCGACGACGCCCCGTGGGAGGGAGGAGCCGGCCGGTCGGGGAGGATTCGACCGGCCGTTCGGTGAATGCCGGACCAGAGCCCGGCAGGAGCGCGGACCGCTGGGGCGCCGTCACTGACGACGCGCCGTGGCCCGAGTGCGGACTGTCAGTGCGCGGTGATCTCGTGCCGCGCGGAAGCGCCCTCGCCCGAGCCGGCGACCCACGACGCGAGCGTCGGGAGGAGCGCGATGGCGGACAGCCCGACGAGGACGTAGACGATGCTCGAGAGCGGGTTCGTCTGGCCGAAGTCGTTGCCGGTGATGGTCGCAACGAGGTCGAACTTCGCGAGGCCGACGAGCAGCCAGTTGACGCCGCCGACAATGACGAGGAGGAGCGCGAGAGCCTTGATGTAGCGCATGGTCTTTCCTTCCTGGAGCGTTCCCTGTTCCATGTTTGTTCAGGGTTCGTCGAGACATTACCCGGCCCACTGCCCGCTTGTCAAGGGTTTCGCGCACTGATATGTTGGACGAAGCATGTACAACATCAAGGAAGCCGCGTCCCGCTCGGGTGTGACCGTTCCCCTCCTCCGCGCCTGGGAGCGGCGCTACGGGGTCGTCCGACCGGCCCGGACGTCCGCCGGGTACCGCCTCTACGACGACGCGGCGATCGCCCGGCTCCGCGCGATGCGCGGACTCGTCGCGGACGGATGGTCACCGAGCGCCGCCGCGGCTCGGCTCCTGACGATCCCCGACGAGGCCGGCCTCGAGCGCGCGTTCCCGACGCCCCCACGAGAGGATTCGGTGCCAGGCAGCGTCGCGTTCCCCGATGCGTTCGTCGGCGCGGCCGCCGGGCTCGAGACCGGTCGGGTCGAATCGCTCCTCGACGAGGTCCTGTCGCGGGGCTCCTTCGAGCACGTCGCGGAAAACCACTTGCTTCCCGCGCTCGACGAGCTCGGCCGCGCGTGGGCCGACGGCCGCGTCGATGTTGCAGCCGAGCACGCGGCGAGTCACGCGATCCTCCGCCGCTTGTCCGCGGCGTACCAGGCGGCCGGCGTGTCGGGCACCGCCCGAAAGGGGATCCTCGTGGGCCTGCCGCCCGGGGCGCGGCACGAGCTCGGTGCCCTGACGTTTGCGGTCGCGGCGCGACGTGCCGGCCTGCCGATCGTCTACCTCGGCGCTGACCTCCCCGTCCAGGACTGGGTCGACGCGTCGGCGCGGACGCGCGCGCGAGCCGCGGTCATCGGGTCCGTCACACGCGACGACCGGGAGCCGGCGCTCCTCGTCGCGCGTGCCTTGCATGCCGCACGGCCTGAGATCCTCATCGCCTTCGGCGGCAAGGCCGCCCCCGACCCGCAGGGCCTTTCGAGCCTGGGTGACGGCGACGCTGGACGAGTGGCAATCCGGCTGAGCGACGGGCTCGTCGAGTCGGTCGAGCAGCTGTCGGGCGCGCTCGGGTTCAGGTAAGCCGCGGCGGAGGGTGCGCGGCGCGGCGGCGTGCGTGCGGGGAGCATCGGACGTAGCGCCGCGAGCGCGGCGCCGCCCGCCGATCCCGTGGCTCGCCCCCGTAGCCGTTTTCCGCCACGTGCGCACGTACTGCGCACGAGTTGGGGATTCGCCCCCCATACGATCACCTACGCGGCATATGGCGCGAACTCGACGCGCACTCGTGCGTGGGGCCGGCGCCGCCCGCGCCCACCCGTGTTCACCTGCGCACTCGGTGAGAATCTGGGGAGAAAAGCGGTTGGCGGGCGCGGTCACGGCGACGGGACTGCGGTGCCGCCACGGGACGCCGCGGCGGGCGCGGCCACGAAACCCCGCCGCGGCCACGCCCCGCGCCTCGGGCCTAGCCGCCGACGCCGGCGCGGAGTCGCTTCGCGAGCATCCGATGGTTCGCGTCCGCGGCGATGTCCGCCGCGGTTCGGCCGTCGGCGGCTTTCGCATCCGCTCGCGCCCCGCGGTCGAGAAGCAGGTCGACGAGCTCGACGTCGCCGTTCTGCGCCGCGGCATGGAGTGGCGTGAAGCCGTCGGCCATCACGGAGGAGACGTCCGCGCCGGCCTCGATGAGCATCCGCGCCACCTCGTCCCGACGCGCGGCTGCCGCGCTGTTCAAGGGCCGCGCTCCCAGTGGATTCCGCGACACCGCGTCGACGTCGGCGCCGGCATGGATCAGCACGCGCGTCGTCTCGGCCTGGCCGAAGAACGCGGCGAGGTGGAGCGCCGTGAAGCCGTCCGCCGAATACGCTTTGGTCAGGCCGGGATCCTTCGTCAGCAGCTCGCGAAGACGCCCCGTCCGCCCCAGCGCGGCCGCGTCGAAGACGTCGATCGGCGCATTCGCGCCGAGCAGCACCTCGACCGCCGCGAGGTTGTCGCGGTAGCGCGCGTGGAGCGCGGCGGACACGCCGTCTGCATCTCGCGCCGCCGCGAGCGCCGGCTGCTCGCCGATGAGTCGCGAGAGCCGCCCCTGGTCCCGCTTGTCGATCGCGTCGAAGAGCTCCGCCTCACCCATCCGGATCCTCCTGAATCGGCCCGCGCCGAGCGACGCCGCTGAGTACGATCTCACGATCGGATCGAGGAGGGTTGAAGTGCGATTGCGCGACAAGGTCGCGATCATCACGGGCGGCGGCGGCGGCATGGGCCGGGTCGCGGCGCGCATGTTTGCGGAGCAGGGGGCGAAGATCGTCGTCGCCGAGTTCGGCGAGGCCGCGGGCAACGAGACGGTTCGGGTGGTCAGGGAGGCCGGCGGCGAAGCGACGTTCGTCCGGGCCGACGTGTCGAGCGAAGCGGATGCCAAGGCGATGGTCGACCACGCGATGTCGACGTACGGCCGGGTCGACGTCCTCTACAACAATGCGGGGATCATGCCCGAGGCGGATCACTCGGTCGTCGACACGGATGTCGACACGTGGGACACCGTGATGGCGGTCAACGTCCGGGGCGTCTTCCTCGGCTGCAAGCACGCCATCCCGCGGATGATCGAGAACGGCGGCGGCTCGATCGTCAACATCGCGAGCTTCGTCGCGCTCGTCGGCTGCTCCGTGCCCCAGGACGCCTACACCGCCTCGAAGGGCGCGATCCTGTCGCTCACTCGCAGCCTTGCGGTCCAGTTCGGGCCGCAGGGTGTCCGGTCGAACGCGATCTGCCCCGGTCCCGTCGAGACGCCGCTCCTGATGGACTGGCTCGTCAAGGACGAGGACGCCAAGCGACTGCGCCTCGCGAGGAACCCGACGGGCCGGTTCGGCAAGCCGGAGGAGATCGTCAACATGGCGCTCTACCTCGCGTCGGACGAGTCGAAGTGGACGAACGGCGCGTCGCTCGTCGTCGACGGCGGGATCACCGTCAACTACTTCTAGCAACCTCGTCGCGGCCGAAAAGTCGCGGCCGAAAACCAGGATCGCCGCCCGGCGAACCGGACGGCGACCCGAGTGCGATATCAGCGCGGGATCAGCGATAGACCCGCGAGACCCTGACGTAGTCGATGTCGGCCGTGAACTGCCGGTCGTCCTGGATGCCCATGGCAACGAGTCCGATCCGGGCGTTCGGGCCAAGGTGATGGGTCCACGTTCCGCCACGCGACCAGTGGATGCCATCGTGGCTGGTGTACGCGGTGTAGAGCTCGTTGCCGCCGTACGGGCCGCTCGGCGTGTGCTCGCCGCTCGCCCGCTTGACGATCCGGAGCCAGGTCCAGTCGCCGGCCGGTCCGACGACCATGTTCCCGTACCGCTGGTGATAGCCGGCGGGGATCGGGAAGACCTCCTTCGCGAACTCCGTCTGGCGCGTGTTCCAGTTGGAGAACTCGACGAGCTTGATGAAGTTGTTGTCGTCACCGTAGATGACGAGCCCCGCCTGCGAGTAGTTGTAGCAACAGCCCGGCGGCAGGTTGATCCGGACCTTCGCCTCGACGGCATAGTCGCCGAGGGGCGCGTTCTCGACGAGGACGGACGCGTTGTTCGAATCCTCGAAGAGATCGGCGTGCTGGATCCTCATCGTCAGGAGCCCGCCGGCCTCGGTGCCGTTCGGCTCCCGGATCCAGCTCCATTGGCTACCCAGCGACGTCCCGTTGAACTCGTCCGAGCGACTCGCGATTCGTGGTCCGAGGAGGTCCGGCTGGACCAGCCGAACCTGGTGGCTCGTCGTCTGGCCGGGCTGCGCGGCGGGCGCGGCCTGCGGCGTGTCCGAGGGCCCGCGACCGCCGTTCAACGTCGGCCAGCCGCCCACCCAGTCGATCGCGTCGAGCAGCGCCGGCCGCTTCGTGAACCCGATCGCGTCGCGGAAGTACGGGTGGTTGACGTCGACCGCGTGGTAGATCGACCACCACTGGCCGGAGAAGTCCTGGAAGACGGTGTTATGGCCGGGCCCCACCCAGCGGTTGCCGTTCTGGTAGATGACGGGCGTGCCGCCGACCTTCTCGTCGAGCAGCGAGACGCCTTCCTTGTCGATGTATGGGCCGAGCGGGCTCGCCGACCGTCCGACGAAGACGCCGTAGCCCGTCAGCGGACCGGCGCAGCAGTTCGATGCCGAGGCGAACAGGTAGTACCAGTCGCCACGCTTCACGACCTCGGCACCTTCGTAGCGGTTGTCGATCGTGATCTGGGTCTGCGTCGCTTCGAGGGAGTGCATTCCGGTCGGGTCGAGCTGGCGCGCCCGGATACCGCCGTAGTAGCTGCCGAAGAAGATCCAGCGGCTGCCGTCCGTGTTGGTGACGATCTCCGGGTCGAACGCCCACTGCCCGCCGGGGAGCGGCCCGACGACCGGGCTGCCGCTGTCCGTCCACGGCCCAAGGGGTGTGGGGCCCGTCGCGACGCCGATCGCGCTGCTGTTGCCGACGGTCTCGGAGGCGGTGTAGTAGAGGTGATAGACACCGTTGAAGAGCTCGACGTCCGGCGCCCACAGGCCCGCCCGGCTCCCGACCCACGAGGGCTGCGCCGGGAATGCATCGCCGCGGTAGGTCCAATGGACGAGGTCCGTCGACGAGTACATCGGGATGTAGTGGAAGTTCAGGTCACCGGCCGCGTTGCGGTCGTTGTCATTCAGCGGGTCCGTCGTGCAGTACAGGTACCACGTGACGTGCGTCGCGCTCCCTGCGTGGATGACGTCCGGGTCCGCGCAGCTCTGTGCGACACCGTCGCCAGGAATCGAAAGGGTCAGCGGGTTCGTGTACGTGCCCGTCGCGGCCGACGCCGCAGGCGCCCACAGCGCCGACAGCAGCAGGCCCGCGATCGCAGTCGATGCGACGAGGCGCGCGAGTGCGCGCCGCGAACGGGTCGATGAACCAGCCGGCCGAGATGCTCGAACCATGTCGCTCCTCCAGCGGCCAACCCGGATCCGCGTCGCGGGCCTCGGCGCCTGGATCAAGCCTGACGGCACGGTGGGCGGTCTGTCGCGTCCGTCGCGGGCCGCGGATGATTCAAATCCATCGCAGTCCGCGGCTTTCGCGTTGCAGCGAGACACCGTCGTCGGGCCATTCGCGACGGGCCCGGAATCGCCCCGATTGTGCTAGAAAATGCGAATGCCCCAACCGGTTCGCGCGCCGTCGATGAGAACGCAAATTCCACGGCCCGGCCCGCACCTGCGCCCATCCGGCGCGGCGGCCTTTGCACGCGACGCTCAACGGCGCGGGGCGACCGAATGATCGACGCGACGGCTGCTCCGCGGGCGACGCTAAGCCTCGACGGTGAGTGGCAGTTCATCGCGGACCCGGAGCGGCTGTACCGCAACGACGACCTGCCGCCCGGCGAGCCGATCCACGTCCCGGGCTGCTGGGAGGCGCAGGTCTCACGGCCGTACCGGATCATCACTGCCTGGTATCGCCGGACGTTCGAGCTGCCCGCGGACTGGCGCGACGCGCGCGCCGTCATCCATTTCGGGGCGGTGATGTACTCGTGCATCGCCTTCCTCAACGGCCGCGAGATCGGGCGTCACGAAGGCGGCTACATCCCGTTCGAGTTCGAGGCCGGTGACGCCCTTCGGGACGGTGACAACGAGCTCGTCGTCCGCGTCGTCAACCCGCTCAACGGGATCGAGGAGTACCCGGCGTTCTCGGTCGAGGAGGTGCTTCTCGCCCAGGAGTTCGAGCCGGACCTTCCGCTGTCCGAGGCACCGCACGGCAAACAGACGTGGTACTCGAGCCAGAGCGGGCTGTGGCTGTCCGTATCGATCGATCGCCGGCCGCCGATCAGCGTCTCGGCGCTGCGGGTGAGCCCGGACGTCCAGGGTGGCGCCGCGACCGTGGGGTGGATGCTCGACGGCACGATCGCGGACGGCCCGGGCCGCGCGCCCGACACACTGGCGCTGGCAATCCTCGACCCGGACGGGCGCGAGGTTGCGGCGACGCGCGTCGCGCTCGACGGGGCCACGGATGGCACGGACGGCACAGGCCGGACCGACGGTGCGGAACGTCTCGCGATTCCCGACGCTCGACTGTGGGATATCGGGCAGCCGAATCTGTACCGCGTCGTGGCGCGACTGCTGCGCGGCGACGAGGTGACGGACGAGCTCTCCACCCGGTTCGGGATGCGTGAGATCGCGACCCGCGACGGACGGATCCTCCTGAATGGCCGGGCGATCTATCTGCTCGGCGCGCTCGACCAGGACCTCTACCCGGACACGATCTCGACGCCGCCTTCGCGTGCGTACCTCGACGAACAGGTCCGGCTCGCGCAGGAGATGGGGCTCAACCTCCTCCGCTGCCACATCAAGGTCCCGGACCCGGCGTACCTCGACGCGGCGGACGAGGCGGGGATCCTCGTCTGGTGTGAGCTGCCGAACTGGACGAAGTTCAGCTCGACGTCGGCCACGCGCGGCCGCGACACGCTCGAGCGCATGGTCGAGACCCTCGGCAACCATCCGTCCGTCGTGATCTGGACGATCATCAACGAGGACTGGGGGACGCAGCTCCGCTACGAGGCGCGGGACCGCCACTGGCTGCGCGAGATGTACGACTGGCTCAAGGCCCTCGATCCAACCCGCCTCGTCGTCGACAACTCGGCCTGCGAGACCCCGCAGACGCCGAACTTCCACCTCCGGACGGACCTCGCCGACTTCCACGCCTACTTCGTCGCCCCGGACAACGCCGTTCGGTGGCGAAACATGATGGAGGACTTCGCTCGCCGGCCGAACTGGCTATGGAGCCCGCACGGCGACGCGGATCAGCGCGGAGACGAGCCGCTCGTCCTCAGCGAGTTCGGGAGCTGGGGGCTGCCGCGACTCGACCGATTGATCAGGCACCACCGCCGCGAGCCGTGGTGGTTCCGGACGGGCCGGCACTACTACCGCCCGACCGGCTTGGGCCGCCGGTTCGTGAACTACGGCCTCGACCGGATCTGGCGGACCGTCGACGATCTCGCCGAAGCGACGCAGTGGCACCAGTTCGACGGACTGCAGTACGAGATCGGGCAGCTCCGCCGCCACGACAGCATCCAGGGCTACGTCATCACGGAGCTCACGGACGCGTACTGGGAGGCGAACGGCCTGCTCGACGCGATGCGCGGCACGAAGGTCTATCACGATCGGCTCGCGGCGCTGAACGCCCCGGACCTCATCGTCGCCGACCTCGCCCGTCGTGACCTGTGCAGCGAGGAGCCGCTCCGCGGCGAGCTGTTCGTGTCGTCGTATGGCCCTTCTTCGGGCCCCGGCCGCGCCACGTGGGAGCTGCTCATCGGCGACGGACAGCGGATCGCGGGCGAGCTGCCGATCGATCCGTGGCCGGATGGAGGGTCGCGGTCGATCGGCTGGATCGAGGCGGACATCCCCGATGTCGCGGACGTTTCGGACGCGCGACTCCTGCTTCGGGCGTACGACTCGGACGGCAAGCAGCGCGGCTTCGACGAGGTCCGGCTCGCGGTCCTGCCGTCGAGCAGCCGCCGAACGAAACACCCGCTGAACATCGCGGTCCACGACCCGCTCGACATCTGGGGGGTGGCGGATCGCGTCCGCTCGCTCGGGCACAACGTCGTTCCACAGGACGGCAACACGCTCGTCGTCGCGACGGAGATCACGGACCGCCTGCGCGCGCATCTGGACGGCGGCGGTCGGGCGCTCGTCCTCGTCCGCAATCGGTCGGCGCTGCCGGACGATCACGACCTCACCCGGCGGGTCGCAATCCACCTTCGGCGTCTCCCCCACTCCGGCTGGCCCGGCCAGCGCAGCCCGTGGGAAGGCGACTGGGTGACGAGCTGGAGCTGGCTCGACCACGCGGCGCTCCCTGGACTGCCAGCCCGAAACCCGCTCGACTTTGCGTACGAGGAGGTTCTCCCCGACCACGTCCTGCTCGGCTACGACCCCGTTCGCCATCGGGACGAGGTGCCGGCCGGGATGTTCGTCGGCTGGGTCCATGCGCCCGGCGCGATCGTCTGGAGCTTCCGCCAGGGGCGCGGCGCGATCACCGTCACGACGTTCCGCGTCGCCCCCGAATCAGGGCCGGTCGCGACGCTGTTGCTCGAGCAGCTCATCCAGCAGGCGGCGAGCGTCGATCGGCGGGACGGCGAGCGCGGCCCCGGCGCCGCACGAGCCGGTGTCGCGGAGCTCGCTGCGGCCGGGGAGCGGCGGTCACCGGCGCAGTAGCGGCTTCCAGGCCGTGCCCGGCGACGCGCGAGTCGTCAGGGAGCGGGCTCGGTGTCCTTCGGCGGCTCGACGACGGGCTTGCCGTTGACGAAGCTCAGGCGGCTGATCCACACGTCGCGCTCGCCGCCGTTCGCGTAGCCCACCGCGTCCTTGTCCCACGCGTGATAGACCATCCACAGCTGACCCTTCGCGTCGGCGACGATCGCCTGGTGCCCCGGGCCGCGGGCCTCCGAGGTGGGGTCGTGGTTCCAGGCGCTGGCGAGGATCGGGTTCTCCGGCGCGTCGGTGTACGGGCCACGGAGCGTCTTCGAGGTCGCGTACCCGACGGCGTAGAAGTCGGTGTCGTAGCCGTTGGCTGAATAGAAGAGGTAGTACGTCTTGTCGTGGAGCAGGAGCGTCGGCGCCTCGATCAGGCTGCCCTCCCACTGCTCGTTGTTGACGACACCCATGTCCGTCGGCTTGCCGACGAGCTTCAGCCCGTCCGGCGTCAGCTCCTGGATCGAGAAGCGCGTCGGAAGGCCGCAGCAGTTCCCGTCGTTCTTCCAGATCAGGTAGCGCTTGCCATC
>DASWSI010000103.1:0-6955 GCA_036402715.1 Candidatus Limnocylindrales bacterium | reverse complement strand
GAAGCGACCGCGATCGCGGCCGGTGCCAGCGTCGTCGCGACGATGAACGGCATCGGCGATCCGGGCGGGAGGACCGTGCCCGCGTCGATGCCCGAACCGAGTTCACCGGCGGCCGCCGCGGCCGCATCGAGCGAAGGATAGAGGACCCACAATGTCGGCCCGGACCCGGTCAGCCCGACCGGCCGCCGGACCGCCCTGGTGATCGCGCGCCGGAACGCCACGAGATCGGGGGCGACGGCGCCCGCGGCCGGGGCAAGGTCGTTCGCCACGGCGAGGACGCCGGCGCGCGCGAGCAGGTCGACGGATCGCAGGCCGCCACGGATCTCTGTCGCGATGTGCTCGGAGGTGAGTCGGGTCGATCCGGAGCCGGACGCGCCGGAGCCCGCGAAGACCGCGAAGACGTCCGCCGTCGCGACGGGGAAGCCCGGGGTGACGAGCAGGATTCCGACCCCGTCGCCGCGGATCGGCGCAAGCGGCGTGACCCGCTCTCCACGTCCCTCCATGAGGACGATCCCGCCGCCGAGAAAGAGCGGGACGTCGGATCCGAGGCCGGCCGCGATCCCGAGGCGGGCGGCGGGCTCCAGCTCCGCGCCCCACGCCTCCGCGGCGGCATCGATGGCGGCCGCCGCGTCGCTGCTCCCGCCGCCCAGCCCGGCCGCGACCGGAATGACCTTCTCGAGCCGCGCGGCGAGCGGCGGTGGCTCCGCGGGTGCTCCTGGCCACGAACGAGCGACTTCCCAGCGCGTGGCAGCGATGGCGCGCAGGACGAGGTTGTCACCGACCGGCCCCGCGTCGAACCCGGCGACGTGGAGCGAGTCGCCACCGGAGGCGCGGATCGCGACGCTCAACCGATCCGCGAGGGCGAGCGGGACGACGACCGAATGGAGGTCATGGAAGCCGTCGCCGCGGCGACCGATGACCGCCAGCGTCAGGTTGATCTTCGCGGGCGCGAGGCGGACGACCGGCGCGAGGCGACGATCAGGCTGGGTCATCGAGTGCGGTCGGCGCGTTGTCGCCCGGATGGCCCACGGGCGCCCGGGCCGAGCTTGCGGTTCGGCTCGGTCACCGGTCGTCATCCCCGGCGTCATCGCTGCCGGCGGCGCGCGACTGGCGCTCACGCCGCCGACCTCGTTCGTCCGGGCCGAGCGGCCCGAGCGCCTCGCGGAGCGCCAGCCACTCCCCCACCCCGAGCGTCTGCGGCCGGCGATCCGGCGCGATCCCGCTCGCCTCCAGCGCCCTCGCGACGACGTCCGGTGGCACGGGGAGCTGTCGCGACAGCACGTTGTGCAGCATCTTCCGGCGCTCGCGGAATCCCGCCTGGACCAGCCGCCACAGCTCCTCCTCCGCGGCGGCGTCCGGAAGGCGGTCGTCCTCGGGGAACGGCTCGATGACGAGGACGGCGGACTCGACGGCAGGCTCCGGCTCGAAGGCCGCGGCCGGAACGTCGAGCGCGATCCGCACCTTCGCGTGGTACTGGACGAAGACGGAGAGGTAGCTCATCCGGCCCGGCGGCGCCGCGATCCGCTCGGCGACCTCGCGCTGGACCATGACGACGAGGCGCTCGGGACGGGGGGTCGAACCGAGCAGCGCATGGAGGATCGGGCTCGTGATGTGGTACGGGAGGTTGGCGACGACGTCATACGGCGCCGGGACGAGGGTCGTGAGGTCCTGGTCCAGCGCGTCGCCCTCGACGAGCCGGAGCGATCCCGCGGACACGGCAAGGTCCGCGTCCGACTCGGCTCCGGCTCGGGCGTCCGTGGTCGGACTCGCGGCCGCGGTGCCGCCGTCGACGAGCACGTCGCCGAATCGCTGCCGGAGGAACGCCGCGAGCCGCGGATCGAGCTCGACCGCGGTCACCGCCGCGCCGGCTGCAACGAGCCCGCCAGTCAGGATCCCGAGGCCCGGACCGATCTCGAGCACGCCGCGGCCGGGCGTCGGATCCGCCTCGGCGAGGATCGCGTCGAGGACGTCGATGTCCGCGAGGAAATTCTGCGACAGCGCATGGCGCGCCCGAATGCCGGCATCGCGGAGCGTCCGCCGAACCGCATCGGGGTCGAGGCGCGCCGCTCCGCGCCGCGGCGCGCGCGTCGTCACCGCGGTGCGAGCGGGAGCGAGGGCCGCGCGTCGAGGTCGAACCGGGCGAGCTCACCCGCGGCGAACCGCCGCGCGCCGGCGGCTCCGATCATCGCCCCGTTGTCCGTGCAGAGCGCGGGGCGGGGAACGATGAGCGGCACGCCGAGCCCCTCGGCACCGCGCGCGATCCGGTCGCGCAGGACGCCGTTCGCGGCCACGCCCCCACCGACGACGATCGCCCGCGCGCCGACCTCCCGCGCCGCGCGCAACGTCTTCGTCGCGAGCACGTCGACGACCGAATCCTGGAAGCCCCAGGCGAGCTCCGCCGTGACGTCGCCGGGGAGCGGCGCGGCCGCGTCGTCCCCGAGCCCGGCGTCGCGACGGGCGGCATCGACGATCCGTCGCGCGGCCGTCTTGAGCCCCGAGAAGCTGAAGTCGAACGTGTCCCCGAGCCACGCCCGCGGAAAGACTGCGTCGTGCCGAACCGCGCCTGCGGCCGCGGCCATGATCGCGGGGCCGCCGGGATAGCCCAGCCCGAGCAGCCGCCCCACCTTGTCGAACGCCTCGCCGGCTGCGTCGTCGACCGTCTGGCCGAGCAGCCGGTACGTGAGGTGATCGCGCATCTCGACGAGGAACGTGTGGCCACCGGACACGACGAGCGCGACGAGCGGGAACGGCAGGTCGGGGGCGTCCGGGGCCTCGAGATCGAGCAGCCACGCTGCGTAGATGTGGCCCTCGAGGTGGTTGACCCCCACGAGCGGCTTGTCGTGGACCCACGCCAGCGCCTTCGCGAAGTTGATGCCGACGAGCAGCGAGCCGGCAAGCCCCGGGCCGTAGGTCACGGCGATCGCGGCCACGTCCTCCCAGCGCGCGCCGGACGCGGCCCACGCCTCGTCGAGGACCGGGACGATCCAGCGGAGGTGCGCCCGTGCTGCGACCTCCGGGACGATGCCGCCCGTCGCCGCGTGCATCGCCACCTGGCTCGCGACGACGTTCGCGTGGATGCGCCGCCCGCCCTCGACGAGCGCGATGCCCGTCTCGTCGCACGACGACTCGATCGCGAGAATGAGCGGCTCGCTCACGGCGCCGTCCCCTGCGTTCGTCCGCGGCGCGGCGCCTCGGGGCCGCCGCGCGAGCCGCGCTCCGGCTCGTCGCGCACGCCCTCGTCGCGACCGGGCTCGTCCGGCGCCGCGGCGGCATCGAGCGCGGTCCGCAGGCCCGCGATCCGACGCTGCATCCGCGGATCGTCGAGCCGATCCGTCGTCATGATCAGCGCGTCCTCGTTGTCGTCGCTGTAGTAGCGCGGCCGCACGCCGACCGGCCGGAACCCGTACTTCTCGTACAGGCGCCGCGCGGCGAGGTTCGAGAGCCGCACCTCGAGGGTCGCTTCGCGGGCCCGGCGATCCGCCGCGAGATCCAGCAGCGCGAGCAGCAGCCGTTCGCCGATCCTTCGGCGCCGCCAGCCGGGGTGGACCGCGAACGTCGTCACGTGCGCCTCGTCGACCATCAGCCACATCCCGGCGTACGCGACGACCTGCCCGTCGACCCTGGCGACGACGTACGTCGCGAGTCGGTTGGACTCGAGCTCGCTTCGATACGCGTGCGGCGGCCACGGCGTCGTGAAGCTCGCCTGCTCGATCGCCTGGACCGCGGCGAGATCGTCGAGGCGCATCGCCTCGATCGTCATCGTCAGCGGCGGTCGCTTGACCATGCCACCTCTCCGCTCGAGGCGGTGATGCCACGGGGAAGCGTGACGTATTCGGGCACGAGCGTCGCGAGCATGTCCTCGCCGCCGGCCGCGAACCGCTCCGCCCCGAGACGCAGCAGCTGCTCGCCGATGCCGTCGAGCGCCGCGGCCCCGCGGGCTGTCGCATCCGCGGGCGCACGACCATCGAGGTCGACGGCGACGAGGACGTCGTCCGGCGTCACGTCGGGCTCCGTACCCGCGCGCAGGAGGCGCGGCGGCTCCCCGAGCCGGCACACGGTCCGGTCGGACGGCCCGGCGGGAAGGAGCAGGAGGATCGTTGCCGGAGCTGCTCCGGTCGCAGCCGCGGCGGCCTCGATGAGCGCCTCACTCGTCGCAACCCCGATGAGCGGCCGGCCGAGCCCGTGGGCGACGCCCTTCGCGGTCGCGATCCCCACGCGAAGTCCCGTGAACGCGCCGGGGCCGGTGCCAACGACGATCGCCTCGACCCGCGAGCGCCGGACGTTCGCCTCGCCCATCACGCGGCCGATCGCCGGCAGCAGGTGGTCGCCGTGGCGATGCTCGGCGAGCCGATACGAGACCCCGAGCGGCGCGCCGTCGATCGAACCCACCGCGATCACGACGCGGCTCGTCGCCGTGTCGAGGGCGAGGATCGCGCGGTTGCGGCCGTCGTGGCGCGGTGCCGTCACGCCGCGACTGCCAGGTATCTGGCGTGGCGGTCGCCGCTGGCGCGGAGGGTGAGGATCCTGGGCTCGTCGCCTGTGCCGTCGAGCCGGATGTCGAGGCGGTCGGCGGGCAGTGCCGCGCCGAGCCGATCGGGCCATTCGATGAGCGTGACGCCGGAGGACTGGCGCTCGTCGATGAGCCCGCCGGCGAGAGCGTCCTCGGCCGTCGCGAGCCGGTACAGGTCGATGTGAAACAACGGCAGCCGGCCGCGGTATTCGGCCATCAGGACGAAGCTCGGCGACGTGACCGTGTCCGTGATTCCGAGACCGGCACCGAAGCCCTTCGCGAGCTGCGTCTTGCCGGCGCCGAGGTCGCCCCAGAGGCAGATGACGTCACCGGGCGCGGCGACGGCGGCAAGCGCCGAACCGAGCGCGCGGGTGCGCTCAGGGTCGGAGCTGGTGATCTCCCGGACCGCGGCGATTGGCGTCGACATGACACTGCCGAGCGTACCGGAAGGCCGAAGCCGCCGCCGTGGGCTGCCTCGAGCGCGTCGCAGCGCCGGCCGCGAGCCGATGCGCGCCGCTGTGGCCGACCCTCAGCCGATTCGCTCGAGGTCGGACAGCGGCACCGCGAGCGGACGCTCGTCGCCGAAGCGCACGAACCCGGCGCGGAGGTGCGTCCCGCCGGGGAAGCGCCGGATTCCGGCCAGCCCGGCCCACTGGCCCGTCTGGCCGGCGAGCGGGCCGCTTCGGACGTGGACCGTGTCCGCGGCTGCCGGCGCGAGGTCGACACCGGCGGGATCGAAGACGAGACGCGGCGGATCGCCGACGATCGCGACGTCCCGACCCGCGAGCGCCTCGAGGATCGCCATCGCGGGGACGGAGATCGAGCGGCGGACGAGGCCGTGGAGCACGAGGACGGCAAGCGGCGGGAGACGGTGCAGCGCGGCGCGCTGGCGAGCCTCCGACGCGAGGAAGTCGCGCCGCTCCTTCGTGGCGAGGGCCGCGACGATGATCCCGCGGACGCCCATGGCGCGGGCCCGCGTCAGCGCCTCGGCCTCGATCCGGGCCCCGACGACAAGGATCGTGCCTGCCGCGCCGACGTCGAGCGCCCGCGGCATGAGCTCCCCGTCGGCACCGGCCGCGATCTCGAGCCGGCCCCGCGCGGATCCACCGAGGCCGAGCGCACCACGGAGCCCCGCCCCGGCCGCCCGGATCTCGATTCCGACGCCGGGCGTGACGCGCCGGACGATGCCGGGCACCGGCGATTCCAGCGTCTCGCTCGACTCTCCGGCGGCGATCCGCCACCGGCCGCGCGATTCGAACAGCAGCTCACCGTCCGGGCTCGCCTCGTGCGGGCGTCCCGCCGTCGCCGTCACGGGCGCGGACCATCGATCGCCGGGCCGGAGGCTCGGGCTGCCGGTCCCCTCGATGAGCCGCGCGTCCCGGAACCGCTCGGCGAGCGGCGTGCCGGCCTCGACCGTGTCTCCCGTCGCGACGAGCGTCCGGTCCCCGGGCGCGAGCGTGAGCCACGCGTCGACGGGTTGCTCGACGAGCGGCCGCACCGCGACGAGCTCGAGACCGGACTCCAGGGCAACTGCGGTCGCAGCGCCGTCCGGCGTCATTCGAGCCCCGCCCAGAGCGCTTCCTGCCAGCTCGCGAGCAGCTCCCGGCGTGGCTCGGCGCGGTCGGGCAGCTGGAGCGGCACGTCCCGGAGATCGACGAGCAGCCCGCCGAGGCCGCCCGCGACGTCAACGGCGAAGTGGCGGCCCCGCGTCCCGAGCTTGACCGCATCGCGGAACTGGAACTCGGCGACGGCACTCTCGCCGGGCGGCAGGTCGACGAGCTCGATCCCGCCGGCCACGAGTTCAAGCTCCGTGGAGCCGCCGGGCCCGTGGACGACGAGCCGTCCACCGCTTCGGCCGGGCTTCATCCCCTGTGGCATGACGACGCTGCCGAGCGGCGCGAGGAGGTCGTCCGCCAGATCCGCGAACATCGCCCGCCGCTCCGCCGGATCCTCGATCGTGCCGAGTGGAGCGATGAGGCGGGCGTGATCCCACGCGATCTGGCACGCGCCGGGCCGGCGGATGACGTCCGCGACGGCGAGGGCGATGGCCGGGCCCGGGGCCACGGCCCACGCGCCACCGGCCACGACGATGAGATCCGCGGGCGGCAGCGCGTCGATGTCCGGCGTCGCGCGGACGAGGCGCTCGAGTGCCGCGCGCGCCGCAGCGAGCCGGAGCGGGCCGCCGGGGCCCGTCGTGTCACCCCACGGCGCGAGGCGCAGCTCGTGCAGCCGATCACGGAGCCGATGGCGATCGATCGAGACCGTCGACCAGCCGAGGACGCCGTCGACGATCGTCTCGTCGGAGTCCGGCGGGATGAGCGCCGCGTCCGCGACCATCGCCCAGGTCCCCGTTGCGGGGGTACCCGCGGACCCGGGCACGGCCACGACGCGGACTCCACCGTCGAACCCGATGTCGATCGTCTCGATCCGGCGGTCGATCGCCTC
>DASWSI010000102.1:0-2621 GCA_036402715.1 Candidatus Limnocylindrales bacterium | reverse complement strand
CGTAGACGTAGATCGCGGCGCGCGGATCCTTGTGGAGCGTGCCGTCGGATCGCCACGCCGCGAGCGTCCGCGCCGCGCGCCGGTATCGATCGTCCGGCTCGTCGCCCGGCTCGTCGGGCGGCAGGTCGAGCCGAACGACGTTCTTCGGGTGTTTCGCGAGATACCCGCGCTGCTCGGTCGGCGAGATGATGTCGTACGGCGGGCTCAGGACGAGCGACAGGTCCCCGACGGCTTCCGGGCGGTAGCGGAGCGCGCGGAACGGGCGGATGTGGGGCACGGGCTCCTCGACGGGTCGAGCCGAAGCGGCACGACGGGCGGCCGGACGGGGTGGGCATCGTACGACAGGCGCGGGCGCGGCGCGCACATCGCTCCCGGCGGTGTGGTGGCCGCGCCGTTCTACCGCGTGGCCGTCCCGCGAACAGCGATCGCGGCGACGGACGCGGGGTCATCGAGCGCGGAAACGTCGCCGGGATCGAGCCCCAGGTACGCCGCCCGGATGACGCGCCGCATGACCTTGCCGGACCGCGTCTTCGGCAGCGCCGTGACGATCTCGACGACGTCCGGCTTCAGCGCCTTGCCGAGCTCGCGCACGACCTCAGCGGCGATGGCGGCCCGCAGCTCCGTGCCGCCGTCCGAGCCCGGGACGAGCACGCAGAAGACGGCGATCGCCTCGCCCTTGATCGGATGCGGGATCCCGATCGCGGCGGCCTCGATGACCGATGGATGCGCGACCGCCGCGCTCTCGACCTCCGCCGGCCCGACGCGCTTGCCCGCGACCTTCAGCGTGTCATCCGATCGGCCGTGGATGTACCAGTAGCCGTCTTCATCGACGAGTGCCCAGTCCCCGTGGACCCACACACCGGGGAGGCGCGACCAGTACGTCTCGAGATACCGCTCCGGATCGTTCCAGAAGCCACGGGTCATGCCAGGCAGCGGCTGCCGGATGACGAGCTCGCCGACGGAGCCGCGCACGGACGCGCCGGTGGCGTCGACGACGTCGGCGGCGACACCCACGTTCGGACCGCCGAAGGAGCACGGCCGGATGGGTGTCAGCAAGTTTCCCGCGACGATCCCACCGGAGACTTCCGTCCCGCCGCTGTAGTTGACGATCGGGCAGCGGCTCTCCCCGACCTCGCGGAAGAACCACCACCACGGGTCGGGATTCCACGGCTCGCCGGTCGAGCCGAGGACGCGGAGCGACGCGCGGCTGTGGGCGCGGACAGGGTCCGGTCCGTGGGCCATGAGCGAGCGGATGACCGTCGGCGACAGGCCCAGGTGGGTCACCCGGTGGCGGGCGACGATCGACCACAGCCGATCCGGGCCCGGGAAGTCCGGCGTGCCCTCGTAGAGGACGAGCCGGGCACCCAGCAGCAGCGATCCGGAGATCGCCCACGGGCCCATCATCCAGCCGAGGTCGGTGAACCAGAACAGCGTGTCCGCCGGCCCGAGATCGAACGAGTGGGCGAGGTCCTGCGCGCCCTTGATCGGGAAGCCGCCGTGGACGTGGACGGCACCCTTCGGGCGGCCCGTCGTGCCGGACGTGTAGATGATCATGTACGGCGTCTCGGGGTCCGTCTCCGGCCGCGCGCGACGCGTTCGCGCGGCCGTCCCCGGCGCGAGGTCGACCGCGGCGATCGCGTCGTGCCACCAGATGTCGCGGTCCGCGGACCACGGCGTCGCGGCGTCATCACCGATCCGCCGGACGACCACGACGCGCCGCACGGACGGTGCCTCTCCGACGGCCGCGTCCGCGGTCTCCTTGAGCCGCACCACGCCGCCGCGCCGACGAAATCCATCCGCGGTGACGAGCACCGAGGCGTCGCAGTCCCGGAGCCGGCTGGCGACCGCCGTCGCTCCGTAGCCGGAGAAGATCGGCGTGTAGATCGCGCGGAGGAGCCCGAGCGCGAGAACCGCGACGACCGTCTCGACGAGCATCGGCAGGTAGATCCCGACGCGGTCGCCCTCCCCCACCCCGAGCGCCGCGAATGCGGCCGCGGCACGGTCGACGGCGTCCCGCAGCTCGGAGTTCGTGAGCCGCCGGATCTCGCCGTCCTCGCCCTCCCAGACGAGCGCCTCCGCGCCGGGGTCCCGATCGGCTCGCGGGTCGATGGCCGCGGCGGCGTAGTTGAACGCGCCGCCGGTCCACCAGCGGCTCCATTCGGGGCCGCGCGACAGGTCGAGCACGGACGTCGGCGGCCGCTGCCAGGCGACGCCGATGTCGTTCGCGGCCGCGCCCCAGAACCACGCCGGATCCGCGGCGGCGCGCGCCTGGAGCGTCTCGAGATCGGGCAGCCCGGTCGATCGCACGAAGGCGGCGAGCCGGCTCCGCTCGAGCTGTTCGGGGCCCGGACGCCAGGCAGCGTCAGGGACGTCGCGGCCGAATGTCGGCCAGTCGGGGAGCGGCTCTCGGCGGGCCACGGGCCGATGCTAGCACGGCTCGGGCGCCGCTCCGGGCCAGGTGCTAGCCTCGAACGGATGCCCCCCACCGAAGGCCGCCGCCGGCGACGACCAGCGCCGCCACGCCGGGTCGCGCCCGCGCACGCGGCCGCCTGGCTCTGCATGCTCGCTCTCGTCGTGAGCGCCTGCGGGTTCGTCGAACGGACGCCGCCGGCACCCACGCC
>DASWSI010000101.1:0-2165 GCA_036402715.1 Candidatus Limnocylindrales bacterium | reverse complement strand
CGGGCGATGAACGCTTCGTTCGCCAGGCCCGCTGCGATGATCTCGCGCCCGACCGCGTTCGCCAGCGCGATGTCACTCCCGACATCGAGCCCGAGCCACACGTCCGCCCACTCGGCGCTGCTCGTCCGGCGCGGGTCGACGGCGTAGAGCCGGGCGCCATTGCGGACGCCGCGGAGGAGGTGGTGGAAGAAGATCGGATGCGTCTCGCGGGCATTGCTGCCCCACAAGACGATCAGGTCGGTCTCTTCGGCCTCACGATATGAACTTGTGCCGCCACCGGCACCGAACACGGTCGCCAGACCGGCGACGCTCGGGGCGTGTCAGGTGCGGTTGCAGCTGTCGATGTTGTTGCTGCCCAGCACGGCCCGGCTGAACTTCTGCGCCGCGAAGTTGACCTCGTTGGTCGCCTTCGAGCACGAGAAGACCCCGAACGTCGTCGAGCCGTGGGCGGCCTTCGCCGCCTCGAATCCCACGACGACCCGGGTGAGGGCCTCGTCCCAGCTCGCGGGGCGCAGAGGTGCGTCCTTCGAGTCGCGGACGAGGGGCTGGGTCAGTCGAACGTAGTTCTTCGGCACGTGGTGCCTCCAACTGGTAGCCGACCGTTCGAGTCTACTGCGCGTCGTTCGAGGCCGGCGGAACTCGTCAGCCGATGGGTCGCCGGACGTCGCGCCGGGCCTGCCGGACGATCGCGATGAACTCGCGCAGATGCGCCAACGGCCGGATGTGCGACGGCGCGCCCGCATAGATCGTCCGGATCGGGACCCACCCGATCGTGCCACCCATCCGGATGCAGGTCGTGATCTGCTCGACCTCGAACGCGAAGCCGTGCTGGTCGCTCGCGAGCGTCGCCTCCGCGAGGCGCCGGGAGACGAGCCGGAAGCCGGATTGGTTGTCGGGGATGTCTCGACCGACCGCCCATGAGAACGCGCGCCGGCCGAGCTCGTTCGAGAGGCGGCGCATCGGCGGCATCGTCCGGAAGCGGCGGGCGCCGATCACGAGATCCGGAGGCGGCGTCGCCGATGCGGCGGCAAGGAGCTTCGGGATCTCGGCCGGATCGTGTTGGCCGTCCGCATCGAGCGTCAGGATCGCGTCCGCGCCGTCCGCGATCGCGCGCCGGAAGCCGGTCCGCAGCGCCGCGCCCTTGCCCTGGTTCGGCCGCTGCTCGATCACGGTCGCACCGGCGGCGCGCGCGATCTCCGACGTGGCATCGCTCGATCCGTCGTCGACGACGAGGACGGGCAGATGCCTGCGGGCCGCGGCGATCACGGCCGCGATCCGTGGCGCCTCGTCGTGTGCCGGGATCAGCGCGACGATCACGCGAGGCGGACGCTCGGCTCGGCTCCGCTCGGGACGGCATCGACCCGCCCGACGATCCAGTGCTCCACGCCGCGGGCCTCGAAGGCGGCGAGGACGAGGGCCAGGCGATCGGCGGGAACCGCCGCGAGGAGACCACCGGACGTCTGGGGATCGTGGGCGAGCGTCACGAGCTCCAGGCCGACGCCCGGCTCCACCACGAGGGAGGGGGCGACGAACCGACGGTTGTGGGCCGCTCCGTCCGTTTCGACCCCTGCGGCCGCCAGCTCGAGCGCGCCGTCCAGTGCCGGAAGGGCCGCCGCGGCGAACGAGAACGACGTTCCCGACGCGCGAGCCATCTCGAGCCCGTGGCCGAGCAGCCCGAAACCGGTCACGTCCGTCGCGCCGGCCACGCCCTCCTCGACGAGGACCTCGCTCGCGACCCGGTTGAGATGCCGCATCTGATCGACGGCGGCCTCGAGGTCGTGCGCCCGCGTCCGGCCTTGGCGGCTGCCACTGACGAGCAGGCCCGTTCCGAGTCGCTTTGTCAGGACGAGCGTGTCGCCCGGTCGCGCGCCGCCCTTGCGCAGCAGCTTGTCGGGATGGGCGGCGCCGATCGCGGCGAGTCCGTATTTCGGCTCCGCGTCGCGGATCGTGTGGCCGCCGGCGAGGACGCCGCCGGCGTCGCGGACCTTCGCCGCGGCGCCATCGAACACGGCCGCGAGCACGTCGCGCGGAAGCGCCTCGGGAAATGCCGCGATCGAGAGCGCGAAGAGGACGCGGCCACCCATCGCGAACACGTCGCTGAGCGCGTTCGCGGCCGCGATCTCGCCGAACGTCCGGGCGTCATCGACGAGCGGCGGGAAGAAGTC
>DASWSI010000100.1:0-3470 GCA_036402715.1 Candidatus Limnocylindrales bacterium | reverse complement strand
CTCGCGCGATGCGAGCTCCGCGTCCGTCGCGCCGACGAGGACGCCCGCCATCACCGACCGCGTGATCGACTTCGGGTCCCGCCCGAGCGCACGGCACGCGTCGTCGAGCTCCGCGAACTTGGCTGACGCCTCCTCCGGTCGGCTCGACGAGATGTTCAGCTCGTCCGCCCAGCGAGCGGCAATCCGGAGCGAGCGCGGCGAGCTCCCACCCACGATGATTCGTGGCCGCGTTCGGCCGGACGGCGACTTCGGTCGCCCGGTGGCCGCCATCGGCCTCGGTCGAAAGTGCGCGTCCTCGACCGTGTAGTGCTTGCCGCTGAACGACCAGCCGTCCGGCTCCGTCCAGAGGCCGCTGACGATCTCCAGCTGCTCCTCGAGCATCTCGGCGCGCTCGGCGATCGGCGGAAATGGCAGCCCGTGACGGCGGTGCTCGTCGTCATGCCACCCGGCCCCAAGCCCGAGCTCGACGCGACCGCCGCTCATCTCGTCGACCGTGCTGACGACCTTGGCGAGGTTGCCCGGCAGGCGGAAGGTCACGGGCGAGACGAGCGTCCCGAGCCCGATTCGGGTCGTCTCGCGGGCGAGCCCGGCCAGAACCGTCCACGCGTCCGTCGTGGGGTTGTTCGCCGAACCGGGAAAGCTCTCGTAGTGGTCGGATCGGAAGAGCGCCTCGAATCCGGCCGCCTCGGCGTGCTGCGCGACGGCGAGCTGCTCGATGTAGGTGAGCCCCTGCTGCGGCTCGATCATGAGCACGAAGCGCATCGATCTCTCCTGCTTTTCGAATCATCCGTCTTGACACGAAGGTCCGGTACCGTAGAATAGTTCACATGCAGCGAACCATCCCCGGGAGCGCCAGCCCAGCCGCCGGTATCAATGCCGCGGGCGGCGGAGCCGAGCGCTCTCCGGCCGTCGCGCGGATCATCGCGCAGTTCCGTGCATCGCTCGGGGAGCTGCGCTGCGTCGGCAGCGAGCGGCTCGTGCGTCACGGCGTGTCGATGAGCCATCTCCACCTGATGTCGATGCTCGATCGCCACGGCGAGCTCCCGATGAGCCGCGTCGCGGAGCTCCTCGGCGTCTCGGATTCGAACGCCACCGGGCTGATCGACCGGATGGAGGAGCGCGGCTTCGTCGAGCGCGTCCGCCATCCCGACGACCGCCGGGTCGTGCTCGTCCGGGTGACGCAGGCGGGGAGCCAGATCCTCGCCGACGTCGAGGTCCTCAAGGACGACCTGATCGTCATGATCCTCAGCCGGCTCGAGCCGGATCGGCTCACCCGCGTGGCGGAGGCGCTCGAGGACGTCCGCGGCGCGATCGAGTCGATCGCCGCGGAGCAACCGGATCTCTTCGGCCACACCCATCCCCATCCACATGAACCGCGCCCGGCGGCGCCCGCCCAGCCCGCAGCCCACAACTGACCCGAGGAAGGACAACCATGGAATCGCTCCCCCAGGAGGCCGATCGCGGCCGGACGCCAGCACCCAGCGAGGATCCCGCGCTCGGGCTCGATCGCCGCGCAAAGATGGAGATCCTCGGCGCGATCCTCCTCGCGCTGTTCCTCGGTGCGCTCGACCAGACCGTCGTCGGCACCGCGCTTCCGAAGATCGTCACGGATCTCGGCGGCAACAACCTCTACACGTGGGTCGTCACGATCTATCTGCTGACGAGCACGATCACCGTCCCGTTCTACGGCAAGCTGTCCGACCTCTACGGCCGCAAGCCGCTCCTCATGATCGGGATCAGCCTGTTCCTGCTCGGCTCGGCGCTGTCCGGCCTGTCGCAGAACATGACCCAGCTGATCATCTTCCGCGGCGTCCAGGGACTCGGCGCCGGCGCGCTCTTCCCGATTGCGCTCGCCGTCATCGGTGACCTCTTCACCCCGGCCGAACGGGGCAAGTACCAGGGCCTGTTCGGTGCCGTCTTCGGCATCTCGTTCATCGTCGGCCCGTTCCTGGGTGGCTTCCTGACCGACAACGTCAGCTGGCACTGGGTCTTCTACGTCAACCTCCCGCTCGGGATCATCAGCCTGTTCGTGATCTGGCGGCTGCTGCCGACGATCCGCCGCAAGGACGCGTCGCGGAACATCGACTACCTCGGCGCGCTGCTGTTCACCGTCGCGATCAGCCTCATCCTCGTCGGCCTCACGAACAAGATCGACCAGGCGACCTTCACGATCCACGAATGGACGGAGGTCCAGGTGGGTGGCCTCATCGGAATCGGTGGGCTGCTGACCCTGCTCTTCCTGTTCGTCGAATCGCGGGCGAAGGAACCGATCATCCCGCTCGATCTCTGGCGCAACCGGACGTACTCGTCCTCGATGGTCGCGACGTTCCTCGTCAGCTTCGGGTTCTTCGGGGCGATCATCTTCCTGCCGCGCTGGTTCCAGGTCGTCCGCGGCGAGTCCGCCACGGCGTCCGGCTACCTGACCTTCCCGTTGCTCGTCGGGCTCATCGGCAGCTCGATCATCTCCGGCCAGATCGTCGCCCGGACCGGCCGCTACAAGGCGGTCGTCCTCGCCTCGGTCGCGCTGATGGCGGTGGGCCTGGCGCTCATGACGCAGCTCAGCGCGGATACGAACTTCCTCGTCCTGTTCGCGTGGATGTTCATCGCCGGCATCGGCATCGGGCCAACGCTCGCCGTCTTCACGATCATCGTCCAGAACGCCGTGTCGTTCCAGAAGCTCGGCGTGGCGACGAGCAACCTCACGTTCTTCCGGCAGATCGGTGGATCCGTGGGGCTCGCCATCGCCGGGACGCTGTTCGCCGGGTCGCTCCGTGACCAGATCCCCGCGCAGGTCGGGCCGGTCTTCGGGCAGATCCGGGCCGCGGCGCCACCGCAGTTCCAGTCGCAGTTCGACCAGCTCGCCGCCGGCGGGGCCCCGGCGGGCCTCGACATCAGCAAGCTGACGGGCGTCGGTCAGAGCTTCGGGCGCGCCATCACGGACGCGATCGCCAAGCAGGCGGGTCCCGGCGCGGCCGGTGTCCACCAGCTGTTCGATCCGTTCGTGCCGTCACTCGACCACGCGTTCTTCGAGGCGTTCAGCCGCGCGATCGGCTCGACGCTCCTCCTGGGTGTCGCGGCGACCGTCCTCGCCCTCCTCGCGTCGCTCGTGATGGAGGAGCTGCCCCTCCGCAGCGGTTTCGGACCGGAGACGGCCGCTGCGGTCGCTCCGACGGACGCCGAACGCGGCCGCCTCACCACCGGCGCTCCGATCCGCGACTGACGCTCCTCCTCCACGGAACAGCCCCGGGCATCGCCCGGGGCTGTTTGTGTTTCTGCCGGGCGGGGCGGCGCCGGCTCGCGGCGGCGGCGCAGCCGGCGGCGCGGTCGACCGCGGGGACCGAGGCGCCCGCACCAGGGCGCGGCCGCGGCGGTGCCCGTCAGGTCAGCAAGTGAACGCGAACCAGCACAGCTCGTTGCGAAGTCGCTGGTCGTCGAGAACGAGCTCCCGGATCGCCGCGGGAAGCCGGTCC
>DASWSI010000099.1:0-2449 GCA_036402715.1 Candidatus Limnocylindrales bacterium | reverse complement strand
CGGTAGTTCTCGCGCTGCTCCTCGTCGACGTTCGGCTTCGAGAGGTCGACGAGCGTCGACGAGTCGATGTCGATGTTTCGGTAGCCGGCGTCGATCGCGAGGCGGCAGGCCCGCCGGATCTCCTCGGTCATCGATTCGGGGTCCTGGGTGTATTTCTTCGCGTTGAACTGGTAGTGGTCGCCCTGGATGAACACGGGGCCGCGCCAGCCGGCGGCGATGGCACCGGCCAGGACGGAGGTCGAGTAGTCGATCGGGCGCTGGAATGTGTACGTCTGCTCGCTGCGGGCGAGCTCGAGAATCACCGCGCCGCAGTCCGCAGCGGCCGCCGTCTCGAAGACGGTTCGCGCCATGTCGAACGTCTGGGCGCGGATGTTGATCGCCGGAACCGTGAAGCCCTTGACCTCGCCGCGGGCACGCGCCATGTACAGCTCATGGATGCTCGCGGACCGCGCGCCAAGCTCCTGGCTCGCCTCCCAGACGATCCACTGCGCGGCCGCCACCGTCGCCTCGTCCTTCGAGAACGCGGCGGTCCACGCGAGGTCCCGGATGCCGTCGCCGCGGAAGCGGTCCTCGTCCGTGATGACGACCCGGTCGCCGTCGACCCGGGCGATGCCGGCGAGGCGGCCGACGAGGTCCGATACGGAAGTGGCGACGTGCGGCATGCGCGGACTCTCCTGCGGCGACGTGATGCCCGGATGGTAGTCCGGCTCGCGCGAATCGTCGGCCGTCCGAGGTCCGCGGGACAGCCGCCCGGGGCCGATGGACCGCTGCGTCCCGCCGCGCGCGGGGCGAGGTTCCGCTAGAAGGGCTTCGCCACCATCAGGAAGACGAGCACGACGACCATGAGCCCGAGAAACATCCCGCCGCGCTGCGCCTTCGCGACCGCTGCCATCAGCTCGGGCGGCGGGCCACCCATCGCGCCGGGGCCGGGTGAGGCGAGCGCCGGGATCGGCGGGCCACCGTGACCGCCGCTCAGCTCCACGATTCGCAGCACCGTCCGGCGCTGTACGAGGACGGAGTACGAGATCGCAATGACGTAGAGCACGATCGCGACGAGCAGCCAGCGCGTCGCGAGCAGGTTGATGTTCCCGACCCACACCATCAGCAGGCCGGTGACCGGCATCGAGAGGGCGAACGGCTCGACGAGGCGATCCGTGACCGTGGCCGTGATCCGGGTCGCGAAGTTCGCGTGCTGCGGCTCGGCGCCGCCCATGGACCCGATGATCGGGAAGGCGAACGTGGGACCGAATGCCACGATGGCCGCGAGGACGTGCACGAACAGGAGCAAGGTGAACAGCGGTGGCATCTACGCCTCTTCTGGCTGAGTGAATTCCCCTCGCGCGGCGCTGTCGCGCCGCGAGCGTCGACGCCGGACGATACCACCCGGCGACCGGCGATTTCCGGCTACGACACCTTCTTCGTGCGCCTCGAGACGAAGTCGACGAGGACGTACTCGCCGAGGTGCTCCGGCGTCGCGTAGAACGCGCGGCCGCGGTTCATCCGGGTGACGAGCGCGACGAACTCGGCGAGCGCCCGCGACCGCTCGAGCATGAAGGTGTTGATCGTGATCCCCTCCTTCGTGCATCGCTGCACTTCGCGGAGGGTCTCCTGGATCGTGCGCCGGGTCGGCGGGTAGCTGAACTCGACCTGGCCGTCCTCGAAATGGGCAGTCGGCTCGCCGTCCGTGATGACGACGATCTCGCGATTCACCGCACGGTGCCGGGCGAGGATCTTTCGCGCGACCATCAGCCCGTGCTGGAGGTTCGTCCCGTACTCGTAGCCGTGCCACGTCAGCTCGGCGAGCGATTCGGGGCGGATCTCCCGGGCGTAGTAGGCGAAGCCGACCACCGCGAGGTGGTCACGCGGGTACTGCGTCCGGATCAGGGTGTTGAGCGCGACCGCCACCTTCTTCGCGGCGAGGAAGCAGCCGCGCAGGAGCATCGAGCGGCTCATGTCGACGAGCAGCACCGTCGACGTCTGGCTCAGCTGCTCCGTCCGGAACACCTCGAAGTCCGCGGGATCGAGCTTCAGCGCGCGGCTGCCCGGGGCACGACGCGCCGGTCCGTTCTCGTCGCGTGTCAGCGCGTTGGCGAGCGTCCGCCGGAGGTCCAGATGGAAGGGGTCTCCGAACTCGTACGGCTTCGTCGTCTCCTCGCGCTCGCCGCCCCGGCCGACACGATCGACGCGGTGGCCACCGAACCCGTCGCGGCGGAGCCTCGCGAAGAGGTCGTCGAGCACCTTCTGGCCGATCCGCCGGCTGCCGCGCGGCGTCAGCTCGAGCCGCTCGCCCTGGCGGGTGAGGTAGCCGGCGCGCTCGAGCTGCCTGGCCAGCTCATCGAGGCCGTCCAGCTCCCGGACCGCGTCGTCGCCGAGCAGCTGCCGGACGTTGTCCCGATCGATGTCGGCGAGATCCCCCGGCGCCTCGATGTCACCGATGGCGTCCTCCAGC
>DASWSI010000098.1:0-2177 GCA_036402715.1 Candidatus Limnocylindrales bacterium | reverse complement strand
CGAGGTAGACGGTCAGGTCTCCCCAGCCGCCCATCTCGACGTCACGCCCGCTCCGAGGCGGGGTGCCGGCGGTGCCAGTCGCCCCGCTGCCCGCGCCGCCGTCCCCACTTCCGCCGCCGGGGCCCGTGACCGTGCCACCGGGCGCCGCAGGTGTCGGTGAGGGAGTGGGGTCAGGCGTGATCCCTGACACGCCGCCCACGTCGTCCGGGCCGCCGTCCCGACCGGGGTCCGCGACAGGAAGCGTGACCGGGGTCGGGGACGGATGCGGCCGCGGCGTCGGGGTGGGGAGCGGGACGCCGCCACCGTCGCCGCCCGGCGGCTCCTTCGTTGGCTCGGGTGTCGGACGCGGCCGCGGGGCGCCGACGACGACGCTGCCGCCGTCGAGGTCATCGGAGAAGTGGTCGCCGGCCGTTGCGTGGAAGCGGATGCCGTGAGCTCCCCGCGGGAGCGTCGTCGCGTATCGGTACGTCTCGCCTGCCCGCTCCGAGCCGCCGGCGGCGCGCGACATCGTGTGGGCGACGCCGTCGACAAGGACCGTGACCCGGTCGGCGGCCATCCCCTTCTTGCTGACGTACGTCACCGAGAAGGTGAACACCGTCGTGGTCGTGCCCGCGCGCGGGGAGACGGCGGCGTCCGCGAGGCGCGTCGAACCGGCACTCGCGCCGCCGGGCAGCGCGAGCAGAGCGGCCAGGATCACGCCGGTCGCGAGACCCGCACGGATGCGCCGGATCTGCGCGTTCCCCCCCGGGAACAGAGGGATGATCAAGAACGATGCCTCGTGGCCGGGCCATGTGATCGGCCGGTCGGATCGAGGATCGTTTGGCGGGCGGGACGCGTTCAATGGTACGGCCGTCCCCCTTGGCGAAGGTCGTCCGTCCGGGCGCGGGCAACGGTCCCGGTGAGTCTCCGTTGCAGGTCCGCAACGAGGGTGTGGAGTGCGGTTGGCTCCGCCACGGAGACCGATCCCGCCAGTCCCGGGCGAGTAGTTCGAAGTGGCCATTGGCCCCGCAACACCGGCAACGACACGATCCTGCCATGCAGGTCATCTCTTCCCGATCCCGCGCGGGTGCGCCGGCCCATCGATCGATCGTCGTCGGCACCCTCGTCGGGGCGATCCTGCTCGTGGGCGGCCTCGCGATCGGCTGGCTCGCGCTCGCGACGCCGTTCATCTCGCACTTCACGCCGGAGGGGCGGCCCGGATCCTCCCAGCTCTTGTTCGGTGTCCTCGCGTGGGGCTTCGCGCTCGTCGCACCGGCGACGTTCATCATCGTGGGGCTCGCCCGAATCGTGACGGTCGTCGACTCCGTCTCCGCGAGCCGTCCCCGCTCGACGCCCGGCTCCCGGCTCGCCCGCGTCCTTGGCGAGGAGTACGTCGTCGCGTCGCGGATTCGGCTGCCGGACGGCCGGCGCGTTCCGGATCTGATCATCGGACCATTCGGTGCCGCCGTTCTCGAGGAGCTCCCACCGCGCGGCGCCGCCCGGCGGCACGCGACCGGCTGGGAGGCGCGAACGCGCGAGGGTCGCTGGATCGCGATCGAGGATCCGCTCGAGCGTGCCGCGCGCGATGCCGATCGGGTCCGGCGGTGGCTGGCCCAGGACGACCAGGACTTCATCGTGAAGGTTTACGCCGCGGTCGTCTCCCCTGATGCATCGCTGCCGCGGACGGCGACTTGTGCGGTCATCACGTCGGACCAGATCGTGCCGTGGATCATGTCGCTGCCGCCGCAGCGGACGCTGACCGAGGGCCGCCGGCAACGCCTCGTCGAGGTCGTCAGAGAGCTCGCCTGACGTAGGGTTGGCGCGCGGCGCTTCGTGCGGCAGCGCGGCCCCGGGGTCAGCCGGCGATCGCCTGCCGCGCGACCGTCAGGTCCTCGACGAGCATTCGTAGCCCCGCCTCGCGGTCCTCGGTCGAGCGCGACCGGAGGATCGATGACGGGTGGTACGTGGCGAGGAGCCGCGGCCCGGGTTCGGCGAGCGGCGGCAGCAGGGCTCCGTGACCCTCCGAGACGCGGAAAGCCGGGCCGAGGATCGCCTGGGCGGCGGTCGCGCCCATCATCACGAGGACGTCCGGGCGCACGAGCTGGAGCTCCAAATCCAGCCACGGCCGGCAGGCGCGGATCTCCGCAGGGTTGGGGCGCTCGTGGAGCCGCCGCTTGCCGCTCGGGCGCCACTTGAAG
>DASWSI010000097.1:0-7703 GCA_036402715.1 Candidatus Limnocylindrales bacterium | reverse complement strand
GTCGGCGTCAGCGCCCGCTCGACGCCCGCGGACGCGCTGTGGACCCACGTCAGTCGTGGGGCGCGGGCGAGCAGCCGGTCGAACGCCTCCGCGGAGAGCCAGCCGCGGAGCAGCACCTCGACGTCCTCGAGCGGCCCGTCGGCAAGGCCTTCCACCGAAAGCGTGATGAGCCGCGAGCCCGGCGCCGCGTCGCGGATTCGGTCGAGATCGCGGGATCGGTAGCGAGCGGCGAGAATCGGGCTGAGCGCGATCGCGAGTGGCGCGCCACCCGGCCCGCGGCCGGGACCCGGCGACCGGGCGAGGTCACCGGCGGGTTCGGTCACGCGAGCTGCGGCTGCGGATTGTCGGTCCGGCCGTGGAGCACCCGGCTCACCCATCGTCCGGGCTCGTCGATCTCGCCGTGCTGCGGCAGCGTCTCGGGGCCGTCCCACAACCGTCGCAGCGCGGCCTGGCCACCGGCCGCGGCAACCGCACGAACGAACCGCTCGCCCTTCTTGTACTGCTCCATCTTCAGGTCCATCCCGGTGAGCCGCATGATCGCCCGCTCGAACGTCGTGCGCTTCTCGCGGCGCTCGTGGAACCGGGCGCTGATGCGCTCGACGTCCGGCACGAGATCGCGCCCGACCTCGTCCATGATGTAGTCGGAAAAGCCCTCGAGCAGGCTCATGACGGCCTGCGTCTCGCGGAACAGGAGCCGCTGCTCCGGGCCCATGAGGCGCTCCATCCAGTGGCCGCCGTCACCCTCGCCGCGAAGCGCGCGGCCGAGACCCTTCAGCGCGTCACGCCCGAGTGACGACGCGTCACGACTGAACAGCGAAAGCTGCCGCTCGAGCCGCTCGGCGAGATATGGCCGCAGCCACGGGTGCGCCTCGAACTCGAACGCGTGCGTCGTCTCGTGGAGCGCGATCCACGTCCGGAACGGGCCGAGCGGCAAGTCGAGCGTCTTCGCCGTGCCGCGGATGTTCTCCTCGACGAACAGCAGTCGGCCGTCTTCCGCCTCTGCGGAGACAAGGGCGAGGTCGTACTGCCCGAGCACCTTCTGGCCCATGAAGCCGAGGAGGAAACCGAGCTGGCGGGTCGTGATGAAGCGGTTCGTGATCGCCATCGCCGCCTTGCCGAGGCCGCCACCGACCGGCATGACCTGGTCGAGCAGCTCGCCCTCGATCCGCGAGATCAGCGACGCAAAGGTCGTGACGTTGGCGGCCACCCACCCCGCGCGGTCGACGACGCCGGCGCGCTCGACGACGCCGGGCAGCTCGGTGCCGAGCGCCTCGGACAGGCGCGGCACGATCGACGCCATCGCGGCCGCGTACTCCGGCTCCGTGGCCCGCAGCTCCGCGGCAGACAGCGACCCCGGCGCGCGGCGCAGTCGCGCCACGGCGATCCGCTGCGCCTCCGGCCAGTCCACGAGCCCGCGCCGCGCGGACCGTTCCGCCCGCCGTCCGACAAGCGTCGCCGCGGCCCCGATCGCGGACCCGACGAGGAACCCCGCCTGCCAGACGTGGTCGTCCCGCCAGCCCATTCGCCGCGTCGCCCGTTCGTTCATTGCGCTGGCCTCCCCGCCCCTGCCGTGCTGCGTGATGCGATATCCGTGGGCTCCGTGCCCGCCGCCGTGGAATTCCGTGTCCGCGGTTTCCCGGCGTCGCCGCGAAGCTCGATCGATGCGACATCCGTGAACGCGGCCCCGAAGAGCGCCGTGGCGAGGTCGCGGAAGCGTGCCACGTCGCCGGTTGTGAGCTGTGCGTGGACCGGCGGCGTCGCGGTCTCGACCGATTGGTCGTGGCCGCCGCGGCCCGGGTCCGCGGCCGTGCCGCGCGTCGTCCCCGGCGCCTCGAGCGCATTGACGCTGAGCAGCTCTGCGAGCGCGGACGCCGTCGCGGTCGCGGAGTCGACGATCGCGACACGGTCGCCCGCGATCGCGGCAATGACCGGGCGCAGCAGCGGGTAGTGGGTGCATCCCAGGAGCAGGGTGTCGATCCGCGCGGACGGCGGGAGCGGGAAGACGAAGTCGCCCGCGGCATCACGCTCGCCGAAGAGCGGCGCGAGCGCGTCGGCGACCGCGGCGTCGACCTCGGGGCCGGTGAGCTTGCCCGCCTCGACGAGCGGAACGAGCGCCGGCGTCGCGTGCTCGTACACCTCGACGGCGGCGTTCTCGTCCTTGATCGCCCAGAAATACGCGTGTGAGCGGACCGTGGCCGGTGTGGCAATGACGCCGACCCGCCGGTTACGGCTGGCGAGCGCCGCTGCCGCCGCACCCGGCCGGATCACGCCGAGGATCGGGACGTCGTGCCGCCGGCGGAGCTGCTGGAGCGCGACCGCCGTCGAGGTGTTGCAGGCGACGACGATCGCCTTGACGTCACGTTCGACGAGCGCGTCGATCGACTCGGTCGAGAAGGCGAGAACCTCCTCGTCCGGCCGCGTGCCGTACGGGGCACGGCCGTTGTCACCGAGGTAGATCGTCGATTCGCTCGGTAGCCGCCGAACGATCTCCTGGAGGACCGTGAGCCCGCCGACGCCCGAATCGAAGACGCCGATCGGTCGCGGGTCCGACACCTCCCCGCGACCCTACCGCCGCGCGCCGACCGGCGTCCGGACGACGGCGAGGACGTCCGACGCGAGGCGCGTCACGTCGCGACTGATCGCGGCGTTCGGGTTCGCGAGCACGAACGGGACGCCCTCGTTGTTGCACTGGACGACGAGCTTGCCGTCCGAGACGACGCTGTGCTCGGGCACCCGCCCGAGGGCGCGGGCGAGGTCCTCGGGATTGATCCCCCCGGGCGAATCCGAGCGGTTGATGAGATAGCGGACCTTCGACGCCGGGTAGCCGATCGCGCGGAACGTCTCGGCCACGGCAATCGTGTTGTGGATCGTCGTCGAGTCGTACGTGACGATCTCGATGATCGTGTCGCTCGTGTCGAGGAACGTCAGGTTGATGTCGCTGATGGCGGACGACATGTCGATGACGATCGCCTGGTAGACCCGTCGGAGCAGCGACAGGATCTTCTCGAGGTCGCGGCTCGTGACCATCTCCGCCATCTCGACGCGAGGCGGGGCGAGGAGGATGTCGATCCCCGACGGGTCCCGCCAGAGGACGTCCTGGAGGTCCGATTCGGCGATCCGGTCCGTCGGGAGGTCGAGGATCGACGGCGCGTCCGCCGGAACCTTGAGGAGCGCCCGCAGGTCACCGAACTGGAGGCTGCCGTCGATCAGCACGGTCCGATGCTCGAGCTGGCCCATCGCGCACGCGAGGTTGAAGGCGATCGTCGTCTTGCCGACGCCGCCCTTCGGGGCGAAGACGCTGACGATCCGCGACGACCCGACGGACGATGTGACGCTGAAGGCCTTGCGGACCTCGTTGATCCGGGTGACGAGGTCGTAGCCGGAGAACGGCATCGCGAGGACGCCGTGGATCCCCTGAGGCGGCGCGACGGGGATGGGATTCTGCGGGACCGTCAGGACGATGACCGGGATCCCGATCGCGGCCGCGCGGAGCTGCTCGACCAGCTGGAGGCCCTTGACCCGCCCCTGGAGGAGGGCGTCGACGATGATGATGTCCGGTCTCAGCTGGCCGACCTGGGCGAGGACCTTGGTGCCGTCGGTGAGGACATCGAGCAGCTTGATCGACGCCTGGGCGGTGAGGAGGCCGCGGACATACTGCGCGACCTGCGGCACGTCCTCGACGAGCAGCAGGCGTGTCTGATCAGCTGATGCCATCCGACCGACTATACCAAGGCACGCCCCCCGACCGGGGCGACCCGAAGGTCACCTTCGCGGGTGGTGCCGCGCTACGCGGAACGACCTCGGGCGTCGTCGCCGGCGCGCGCGATGAGGACGGCACGGTCGCTCCCCGGGCCGATCGGCTCGAGGTCGTAGCCACCGGCCAGCGTCTCGACGACGAGCCCGGCGTCCTCCGCCATCCAGGCGAGCTCGTCCGCCGAGACGAGGCGGAGGCGGTCCGTCCGAAGCCAGCGGGTCGGCGATCCGCCCGGCGCGAACTCCTCGTAGATCGTCGTGAGCACGACGGACTGCGTCGCCGCATCGTGCTGCGCGGATCCGATCTTCGTCACCGTCCGCCCCGATTCCGGGTCAGTCCGGCCGTACTCGAGGATGAGGCGCCCGTCGAACCGCGCCAGGTCGTCCGCGTCGGGGAGCCAGACGTCGACGGCCGCGACGCCGCCCGGGGCGAGGTGGCGAGCGAGCGTCCGAAGCGCCTCGCGCTGGGCGTGCCCGGACCCGAGGACGAGGAGCGAGTTCAGGGCGATGAACGCGAGCCGATACGTCCCGGCGCCCGGCAGCCGAAGCCCGACGAGGTCCGCCTCGACGAGGTCGAGGTGTGCGGGGCCGCCGGCCGCCGTGCCGATTGCGGCGGCTTCTGCCGCTGCGCGAGCCCGGTCGAGCATCGCCGGATCGATGTCGACGCCGGTCACGACGTAGCCCGCCGCCGCGAGTGGCACCGCCAGCCGTCCCGTCCCGACACCGAGCTCGAGAATCGGCCCGTCCGTCCGTGAGGCGAGCGCCCGGTAGAGGTCGAGATCGCCCGGGTCGTCGATGAAATCGAGGTCGTACAGGCGCGCGAGCGCTGCGGCGTCCGTCCCCACCCCCGGGCTCCTCATCCCTCCCAGCGCACGGTCTGCCCGGCCGCCTTCTTGACCGCCAGGACGCTGACCGCCTCGAGCACCGCTCGGTTCGCCGCCATCGCCGTCGTCTCGGCCTGGTCGTACGGTGGGCTCACCTCGACGACATCCATCCCGGCGAGCTCGACCGCACCCACGATCTGGCGGATCGCCCGGAGCACCTCGCGGGTCAGCATCCCACCCGGCTCGGGCGTGCCGGTTCCCGGCGCCATGCCGGGGTCGATGACGTCGATATCGATCGACAGGTAGATGACGTCCGGGCCGTCGAGCGCCTCGGCGATGGCGTCGGCGATCACCGCTTCGGCGCCCCGCTCCTCGATCTCGCGCATGAAGTGCCAGCGAAGCCCGTTCTCCTTCATCCATTCGAACGTCGCGACGGGCGGCCAGTAGCCGCGCAGCCCGACCTGGACGAAGTTCTTGCCGGCGACCGCGCCCGACTCGATCAGGCGCCGCATCGGCGTGCCGTGGCCGGCAAGCACGCCCCAGTCGTCGTTGGCCGTATCGGCATGGGCGTCGAAGTGGACGATCCCGACGCTTCGCGGCCGCCGGATCTCGGCGACCGCGGTCGCGGCCGGCCACGTGATCGAGTGATCGCCGCCGAGGACGATCGGGATGGCGCCACTGCCCGCCACCTCGAGAATCTTCCGGTAGATCATCGCGTGGGCCCGGTCGGTCCACGCCGGGACGATGTTGGCATCCCCGGCATCCACGACGGTCAGGACCTCGAACGGCTCGACATCGACCTGGAGCGAGTTCAGCGAGCCTGTCCCGTAGTTCGCCTCGCGGATCGCGCGCGGCCCGAAGCGCGCTCCGGACCGGTGGCTGACGGCGTCGTCGAACGGCGCGCCCACGATGGCGACGTCGACCGCCCGCGACCGAAGCTCCGCGGGATCCGTCACCCAGGGCAGCTTCTGGAACGTGCTCGGGCCGACGTACGACGGCAGGTCGAAGTCGCTGAACGTCTCGTAGTCGCGGTCCCAGCCATTGCGGGCCGCGAAGCCGCTGACATCGCGCGAGACGGGACGGGAATCTGGCGGGCGCTCGGCCACCGCGGACCTCCGGGAGACGGGACACCGGGCGTCGTGGTGTCGGGACGTCTCACTGGGGACGCCGCCGGTTCGATCCCATCGTCCAGCGGGGCGCGCCGCGCGGATCGTAGCACCGCCCGCGGCGCACCTCGATCCGCCGATCGTCCCGGGTCAGGCCTTCGAGCGGAACTCGGCCCACGCTGCATCGACGAGCGCCTGATCGGCGAGCAGATCGAAGGCGGTCTGGGCGATGAGCGTCGCCGCGAGGAGGACGGTCTCATCCGCGCGCGGCCTCGCGGCGGCGTCGCGAAATGCGGTCGAGTGGCCGGCGGTCGGCTCGTCGACGATCGCGATGTCCGGGTGGATCGTGGGGCAGACCCAACTGACGTTGGCCATGTCCGTGCTGCCCGGCGACGGATCCAGCCCCTCGTCCTCGATCCCGTAGGCGGCCTGGTTCGCGACCCACCGCTCCGCCAGCGTGCGATTGTGGTTCATCGTCGTGGCGAGCCCGGAAAACTCGACCTCGACCGTCGTGCCGGTCGCGAGCGCAGCGCCGTCCGCGATGGCGACGAATCGCCGCTTCATCTCCTCGTAGTAGTCGCGGTCCGCGCTGCGGAGCATGAACCACGCTGCGGCGCGGTCCGGAATGATGTTCGCGGCCGTGCCGCCGTCCGTGACGACGCCGTGGACGCGCGCGTCCGTGTGGAGCTGCTGGCGCCACAACCCGACCGAGCTGAACAGCAGGATCAGCGCATCGAGCGCGTTCCTGCCCTTCCACGGGTCGGCCGCGGCGTGCGCCTGGAGGCCCGTGAAGACGACATTCACGTCCTCGGACGCGAGGGTGATGCTCTCGACGTGCGTTCGGTCGCACGGATGGAACAGGAGGGCCGCATCGACGCCCTCGAACAGCCCGTCGTCGATCATGATCTGCTTCCCGGAGCCGCGCTCCTCCGCCGGGGTCCCGAGGAACACGACCTCGCCGGCGAACGCGTCGCGGACGGCGGCGAGGGCGATCGCCGCTCCAACCCCGGAGGCCGCCATCGTGTTGTGCCCGCAGCCGTGTCCGAGGCCGGGGAGCGCGTCGTACTCGGCAAGGACCGCGATCCTCGGCCCGCTGCTCCCCCGCCCGCCGGAGAGCCGGCCACGGACCGCGGTCGCGAGACTCCCTACCGGGTGCTCGACCTCGAAGCCGTGGCGCCGAATGACGTCCGCCACCCATTCGGCGGCCTTGTGCTCCTCGAAGGCCGGCTCCGGGTTGGCGTGGATGCGATGCGAGAGGTCGAGGATCTCGGCCCGATTCGCCTCGACCGCGTCAGCCACCCGCTGCTTGGCATCCGCGTTCGGTTCGGCTGGTCGCATCTCGCGGAGCGTCGTCGGCAACAGAAGCCTCCTGGTCTGGGGTTCGCGTTTCGCGGCGTCATCGCTCGACGGAGAGCGTCGCCTCCGCGACGAGCACCATCGCGAGGATGAAGAGCGCGAGGGGTGGCTGGAAGAGATTCTGGAGCCGCAGCACCACGAGGACAGCGACGACGATCGTGACCCACGCGCCGCGGCGGAGTGCCCGGATCCAGTCGCCACGATAGGCGATCCGACGGTGGCGGGCGAACGCCGAAAGCCAGAAGAGCGGCACGGCCGTGAGCCCGAGCGCAAGCCCGATAAGCCCCGCACCGACGAAGCCGGCTCCCGGATCGACCCGCGGGTCGCGAGTCGTGACGACGAGCCAGACGAGCGCCCAGGTGACGGCCGCTCCCGCGATGAGGGCCAGGTTGGCGAGCCGATCGCGCGGTTCCATCGGGACCGAGTCTAGGGCGCGGCGTCGGGCCAGAGCGGAGTGCCGTGCGGAGCCGGGCGGCCGCGCGGTGCGGCGCGGGACGGCGGCGGCCCGCATGCCGGTCGCGCTTCGTCAGTCCCGCGCGGGCTCCCCGATCGTCTCGAAGACCGCGGCGAGGAGCTCTGCCAGCGCGAACGGCTTCAGCAGGACCGCCTCGACGAGGCCGGCCCGCTCCCGGGCACGTGCGGCGCTCGCCTCGCGGGCCGTCAT
>DASWSI010000096.1:0-9688 GCA_036402715.1 Candidatus Limnocylindrales bacterium | reverse complement strand
GAATCCCGTCTATTACGTCCAGTACGCACACGCCCGGATCGCGTCGATCCTGCGGAAGGCGGCGGATGCGGGGCTGACGCGGGCCGATGTCGTCGGCGACGCGCTGTCCGGCGGACCTGAAGGCCAGCTCGCCCGCGCGCTCGCGCGACTGCCGGAGGTCGTCGAGGACGCGGCGGCGGCGCGCGAAACCCAGGGCCTCACCACGTTTGCGATCGATCTCGCGACGACGTTCCACGCGTTCTACCGCGATGCGCGGGTCGTCGACGCCGAGGAGCCGGAGCGGTCGGCGGCGAGGCTTGCGCTGGCGGCCGCGGCGAAGACGACGCTGGCGAACGCGCTCGGGCTGCTGGGGATCTCCGCGCCGGAGTCGATGTAGGGAGTTCCGGGCCAACGGGGAGTCGGCGGCCCCGCCAGGCGGCGGCGGCGCGGCTCTCGGGTCGGCGGCGTCAGGCGCCCGTGTTGCCCATCAGCGCGTCGAGCTGCGCCGCAACGGCGGGGTCGCTCCCGATCAGCACCGTGACGCGCTTCGATCCGGGCTGCGTCCCGACGGTCGCGGCCTCGAGCTTCGTCGCGACGGCACCGGCCGCGTCCGCGAACTCGGTCGCGTCGGCCGCGGTGTCCCATTCGGTCACGAGGGCGATTGCCCACGCGCCATTCGGGCCGTCGAGAAGCTCGACGCGGTCGCCGCCCCACCCGGCGGCCGCCATGTTCGCGACGGCGATGCGGTCCGTGCCGCCGCGGAGCCACACGGCGAGCTCGAACTCCCCGAGCGTGTCCTCGAGCGACGACTTCCACCCCGCGCCCATGCGGGCGGCGAGGTCGTTCGGGATGCTGACCGTGACCGGCGCCTCGCCACTGTCGTACTTCTCGGGATGGAGGATCTGCTCCGTCGAGGCGGGCGGATTCGCGAACGCCTTGTCGACCGCCGCGAAGCCGCCACGGCCCTGGAGCCGCATGACGAAGCGCAGGCCGGCGTCGTAGGGGAATTCGAGGGACTCGCGGAGGATCGGCGGCATCCCTTCGAGGATCTTGAGCGCTTCCGGGTCGAGTGCCGCCTGGAAGAGCTGCATTGCCTCCGCGCTCGTGAGGTTGGCGGTCGTCCACTGCGTCTGGACCGTGACAGCGTCGCCCTCGATGAGCGACAGGCGGGCCTGACCACGATCGCCCTGCCCGACCGCACCGAGATCGAACGACTTCAGGTTGAAGTTCTGGTCCTGGAGCGCGTGGGTGTACTCGTGGGCGAACGTCACCCGCTCGACCGGGCCGACCGCGCCCGAACGCGAGACGACGTACAGCGCCTTGTCGTCCGGGCTGTAGAAGCCCGCGACCTGACTGCCAAGGAGCTTCACATAGAGGTCCGCGAGGGACGCGTCCTTCGGAAACAGCCCGAGGCCCTTCAGGAGTCGCTCGTTCGCGCCGACGACGGCGGGCGGGTTGTCCTTCGTGAACTCCGTCGCGACGTGGACCTTGAGCTGCTCGGGATCGAGGACCTTCGGGTCGACCGTCGCCTTCGGCTGGAGACCGCGTATCGCGACGACCTGGCGTTCGATCTGGGCGTAGGTGGCTGCCGCGTCGGCGGTCGCGGTCGGGGAGCCCGCCGCGCTTGGCGACGGCGAGGGCGACGCAAGGTGCGATGCGACGGGCACCGACGCCGTTGGGGCCGGCGATGCCGGCGCGGGAACGGGCGGCATGCAGCCGGCGACGATCGCCACACAGCCGAGCACCGCGAGGGCCGGGGCAAGGACCCGCCGCGGGGGACGCCTTGGGATCATCCGGGAAGTGTGGCACCTGATCCCGCCGCCGCCATGGGACCCCCGTCCGGCCTCGGACCGGACGAGCGGCGTCTCCCGGGCGGGACCTGTGCGGCACCGAATGGCGGGCGGGCCGCCCCGAATGTCGCTTTCTTAACCGGTTGCGGACTCGCACCTGAACGTCCCCGACCTAGCGTAGTCCTCGGACCGAACCCTCCAAGGTTCTTCCTCCCTCCCTCCGACCGGAGGCGCCGATTGGGCAGGCGCCTCCGGTCTTTCTATGTCGCCTGCGTGATCCGACCGGGTTCCGGCGCGGCGTGCGGCGGTGCGGTGGGCGCGGGTGCAGGCGGGTATGTCAGACTCGGGCGATGGAGCTGACCTGGTATGGGCGGACCTGCGTCCGCCTTCGCGGCAAGGACGCGGTCGTCGTCACGGACCCCTACCAGTCCGTCGTCGGGCCCACCGGCCGCGGCATCACCGGCGAGATCGTGACCTTCAGCCATCCGGACGACGCACCGCTCGCCAAGGCGAAGGGCAAGCGGTCGCGGGATGGCAAGACGGTGCTGCCGACGAGCCTCGAGGACGCATTCGTCCTCGATGGGCCCGGCGAATACGAAGTCCGCGATGTCCTCGTGACCGGCGTTCGGACGTTTCGGGACGAGGCGAACGGCACCGATGGCGGAAAGCAGACCGCCTTCGTCGTCGAGCTCGACGGGATGCACACGATCCATCTCGGTGAGATCGGGCACCTGTTGACGCAGGAGGAGCTCGCCGATGTCGGCCCCGTCGACGTCGCGTGCGTGCCCGTCGGCGGAAAGCTGACGGCCACCAAGGCGGCGGAGCTCATCGCGCAGCTCGACCCGCGGATCGTCGTCCCCATGCCGGTCTGCGACGACGAGGCCGATTGCCGTGAGGCGCTGGCGAAGTTCTTCCACGAGATGGGCTCCGAGCCCGTCACGCAGTCGAAGCTCTCCGTTTCGCCGTCGCAGCTGCCGAGCGAAACAACGGCCGTGATGCTCGAGTCGCGGGGCAAGGTCCAGGTCGCGTAGGCGGACCTCGCCGGCGCGGCCGGGCGCACCGACGTCGCGCCTTCGGTCAGTCCCGTTCGAGCACGACGCGCCCGCGCTTCACGACCGTCCGAACGAGATCCGCGCCCGGCCAGTACGGAATCTGCTCCGCGGTCGGGACATCCCAGACGGCGACGTCCGCCGCTTTCCCAACCTCGAGTGATCCGATCTCGTCGCCGAGCCGCAGCGCATGGGCTGCGTTGATCGTCACGGCCGCGAGCGCCTCGGCCGGTGACAGCCGAAGGGCGAGGCACGCGACGGTCATGACGAGCGGGAGATTCGCGGTCGGTGACGTGCCCGGGTTGAAGTCCGTGGCGAGCGCGACCGGCACGCCGCGGTCGATGAGGTCCCGCGCCGGCGCGTAGTGGCTCGACATGAGGAACCACGTCGTCGCCGGCAGGAGCGTCGCGACGACGGCGCGGCCGTCCTCCGCTGCAGCTCCGAGTGCCGCGATCCCGGCCTCGGACGGCGCCGCGAGGTGATCCGCGGATGCCGCGCCCAGCTCCGCCGCGAGCTCCGCGCCACCGCTGGGTGCCAGCTCGTCGGCGTGTAGCCGCGGCTCCATCCCCAGGCGATCCGCGGCGACGAGGATCTCGCGCGATTCGGCTGCCGAGAAGACGCCGCGTTCGCAGAAGACGTCACAGAACCGCGCGATGCCCTGCGCGGCCACGGCCGGG
The DNA here is from genome assembly GCA_036402715.1 of Candidatus Limnocylindrales bacterium. Taxonomy (GTDB): domain Bacteria; phylum Chloroflexota; class Limnocylindria; order Limnocylindrales; family CSP1-4; genus JACDAV01. The sequence goes on along the minus strand of DASWSI010000096.1, from coordinate 6,193 downwards.
AGCTGCTCCTCGACGACGGCGCGGACGTACGCCGCGGTGGCATCGGGACGGTCGCGGAACTCGGCGGGGACGGCGTGCGCACCGAGGAATGTCGGGACGATGTCGATCGGGCCCTCGCGATCCAGCTCCGCGGCGACCTCGAGAAGCCGGAGCTCCGTCTCGACGTCGAGCCCGTAGCCGGACTTCGCCTCGATCGTCGTGACGCCGTGGCCCAGCATCTCGCCCAGCCATCGCCGGCCGTGCGCCGCGAGCGCGTCGTTCGGTGCCGCCCGCGTCGCGGCGACCGTCGAGAGGATCCCGCCGCCGGCCTCGAGGATCTCGAGGTATCCCGCGCCGCGCTGCCGCAGCCGGAGCTCGCCCTCGCGGGTGCCCGCGAACAGGAGGTGGGTGTGCGCGTCGACGAGCCCGGGGGTGACCGTTCCGCCGCGAGCATCGAGTCGCGTGAAGCGCGCGAGGTCGAAGCCGTCCGCCGCGAGGGACCGCTCGACGTCCGCGCGACGACCGACGGCAACGACTCGGCCGTCCCAGCACGCAAGCACCGGCGCATTTGCGCTGTCGCGGCCCCCGCCAGGCGCCGCGACGAGCGTCGCGGGCTCGTTCTGGGCGCTGCCTCGTCGCAGTCCGCCGGCCATCGTCACGATTTCCGTGGCGCCGTGGACCAGGATGCCGGGCGTCGCCGCGCTGTCGCGGCCACCAGCGATGACCCGGAACGTCACCTCGTCCGGGCCGAGACGGTCACCGGACCCGGCCGGTTCGCGCTGCGTCGAGGCGAAGCTCGAGGGCCTGGAGCGGAGAGAAGTCGCGCAGCTTGAGGAATCGTGCGGCGGCCGCGAGGCGTTCGTCGACGGGCTCTGTCGCTGGTGCGTCGGCGTGGTCGGCGACGTCGAGCAGCGCGGCGAGCGGCGCAAGCCCGATGAGCTCCGACTCGGCGAGCTCGATGCCGTCCTCCGCCGCGACGTCGCGAACGGTCTCCCAGACGAGCCACATCGGCGTCACGGAGAAGTCGAGGAGGTTCATCGAGACCTGGGCGCGGCCGAGCTCCTCGATGAGAAAGCCATTCGCCTGGACCTTCGGCAGTCCGCCGCCCGATTCGCGAATCCGGCGCGCGATCCGGACGGCGAGATCGCGGTCCGGCGAGTCGAGGTTGATGTTCCACGCGATGAGGAACGGCCGCGCGCCGACGGCAACAGCACCGGCGGATGGATGCATCCGCGCCGGCCCGAAGTCCGGCTCGCGCGCCCCGAGCTCGATCTCCTTCTTCAGGCCCTCGTACTGTCCGCGCCGAACGTCCGCAAGCTTGACCCGCTCGGCGCGCGTGGCGGCATTCGCGTAGAGGTAGACCGGCAGGCCGAACTCCGCGGCGATGCGGCGGCCGAAGATCCGCGCGAGCTGGACGCAGTCGTCCATCGTCGACCCGGCGAGCGGCACGAACGGCACGACGTCGACGGCCCCGATTCGCGGGTGCTCGCCGCTGTGCTCCTCCATGTCGATCTCGTGGACGGCGACGGACACCGCGCGATGCAGCGCTTCGGTGACCGCCTCGGCTTCGCCCGCGAGCGTCAGGACAGAACGGTTGTGGCTCGCGTCGCTCGTCCGATCGAGCAGCTGCACGCCGGGCGTCGTCTCGACGGCGCGGGCGAGACGCTCGACGACGTCGAGGCGGCGGCCCTCGGAGAAGTTCGGGACGGATTCGATCAGGCCGGGCACGGATCTACTGTGACACGTCGCGGATGGGCCGCGGCGCGACCACGACGCGGGATGCGCCGGACGAACACGAGTTAGACGCTAAACTAACGCCCGCGCGCCGGAGGACCGAAGACCCGAACGCGGTCGCCGGCCGAGAGCATGAGGTCGCCGTGTCCGCCACGACCGCGCCCCGCCGCAGTCTCTTCCGCCATCCGGACTTCGTGAAGCTGTGGTCCGCGGCGACGATCTCGCTGTTCGGGACGCAGATCAGCCAGATCGCGATCCCCGTCATCGCCGTGGTCATCCTCGACGTGCCCCCCTGGCAGGTGGCCCTCCTCGGAACGCTCGAGTTCCTGCCGTTCCTCCTGTTCACCCTGCCGGCGGGCGTGTGGGTCGATCGGCTGCCGCGGCGGCGGATCCTCATCTCCGGCGACCTCGGGCGGGCCGTCATGCTGGCGACGATCCCGATCGCCTTCGAGCTCCACTCGCTGACGATCTGGCAGCTGTACGTCGTCGCGTTCGTGAACGGCATCTTCACGGTCTTCTTCGACATCGCGGACCAGTCGTACCTGCCGACCGTCGTCGACCGAAATCAGCTCGTCGACGCGAACGGCAAGCTCCAGGCGTCCGTCTCGACGGCGCAGGTCATCGGCCAGCCGCTCGGCGGCGGCATCGTGGGCCTCCTGTCGGCGCCGATCGCCGTGATTCTCGATGCGGTCAGCTACGCGGCGTCCGCCTTCCTCGTCTTCCTCATTCGCCGCACCGAGCACTCGACGAATGCGCGCGCGTCGGCAGCCGGTCCGGCGGCGGAGGTCGTCGGCGATTCGCCCGCGTCGGGCACCAGCGTCGCGGCGGAGGCGACCGTAGGCGCATCCGCGGCGACGGATCGTCCCGGGCTGCGCCAGGAGATCTCCGAGGGCCTGCGGTACGTCGTCGGCCATCCGTACCTTCGGAACATCGCCGCGACGACCGGCTCGTCGAACTTCTTCTCGAACGTCGCGTTCGCGATCTTCCCGGTCTTCGTCCTTCGCGACCTCGCGCTGTCCGCGGCAGACTTCGGGCTGATCGGCGGCGCGTTCGGTGTCGGCGCGCTGGTGGGTGCCGTCACGGCCGGCCGCGTTGCGGGGCGGTTCCACATCGGGCCCACGATCGTCGTCTCGATCCTCGTCGGGTCCGTGCCGCAGCTGCTCATCCCCTTGTCGACGCACAGCACCGCGCTCCTGCTCATCGGCGGCAGCGGGCTCTTCTCGGGCTGGTCGAACATGGTCTACAACATCAACCAGGTGAGCCTGCGGCAGTCGATCACGCCTGAGCGGATGCTGGGCCGGATGAACGCGACGATGCGCTTCATCGTGTGGGGCACGATCCCGATCGGCCAGGTCGTCGGCGGCGTTATCGCGACCGCGTTCGGGACAGTGACCGCGATCTGGGTCGGTGTGATCGGCGGACTGTTCGTCTTCCTGCCGGTGTTCTTCTCGCCGGTTCGGACCCTCGAGCGGATCCCGGACCTCGAGCCGGACCAGGCGGAGCCGGCGCGCCACGACATGCCGACCCCGGCCTGATCGCCTACTGCTCCTCGTCGAGCATCGGGACGCGGATCCCGCGGTCGCGCGCGACGTCGATCGCCCGCTCGTAGCCCGCGTCGACGTGCCGGATCACGCCCATTCCGGGGTCGGTCGTGAGTACCCGCTCGAGCTTCTGCGCCGCAAGTTCGGTGCCGTCCGCGACGACGACCATCCCCGCGTGCTGCGAGTACCCGATCCCGACCCCGCCGCCGTGATGGATCGAGACCCACGTCGCACCGGCGGCGGTGTTCACCAGCGCGTTGAGGAGCGGCCAGTCCGCGATCGCGTCGGAGCCGTCGCGCATCGATTCGGTCTCGCGGTTCGGCGAGGCGACGGAGCCGGCATCGAGGTGATCGCGGCCGATGACGATCGGCGCTGACACCTCGCCCGCCGCCACCAGCCGGTTGAACTCGAGGCCCGCCTTCGAGCGCTCGCCGTAGCCGAGCCAGCAGATCCGCGCCGGAAGGCCCTGGAACGGCACCTTCGCCTGCGCCATCTCGATCCACCGCCGAAGCCCGGCGTCGTCCGGGAACAGCTCGAGGATCGCGCGATCCGTTCGGAGGATGTCGGCCGGATCGCCCGACAGCGCGGCCCACCGAAACGGACCCTTGCCCTCGCAGAACAGCGGCCGGATGAACGCGGGCACGAAGCCCGGGTAGTCATAGGCGTCCGCAACGCCGGCTTCCATCGCCATCGCCCGGAGGTTGTTGCCATAGTCGAAGACGACCGACCCCGCGCGCTGGAAGTCGAGCATCGCCCGAACGTGGTCGGCCATGGAGCGCATCGAGCGGCGAACGTACTCATCCGGGAGCGCGCGGCGCAGCTCCGCCGCATCGGCGAACGCGATCTCTGACGGGATGTAGCCCGCAAGCGCGTCGTGCGCCGACGTCTGGTCCGTGACGACATCGAACCGCTCTCCGCGGCGGACGAGGTCCGGCTCGATCTCGGCCGCGTTGCCGACGAGCGCGATGGAGAGCGGCGTCCCGGCGGCTGCCGCGCCGCGCGCCAGCGCGAGCGCCTCGTCGACGGACTCGGTCAACCGATCGACGTAGCCGATCTCGTGCCGCCGTCGCGCCCGCGTCTCGTCGACCTCGATGGCGATGCAGACGCCGTCGTTCATGGTGACGGCGAGCGGCTGGGCACCGCCCATCCCGCCGAGGCCCGCGGTGAGGACGACACGGCCGCGCAGCGAGCCACCGAAGTGTTGCCGCGCGAGCTCCGCGAACGTCTCGTAGGTGCCCTGCAGGATCCCCTGGGTCCCGATGTAGATCCACGATCCCGCGGTCATCTGGCCGTACATCGTCAGGCCCTGCCGCTCGAGCTCGCGAAAGACGTCCCAGGTCGCCCAGCGACCGACGAGGTTCGAGTTCGCGATGAGCACGCGTGGCGCCCACGGATGCGTCCGGAAGACACCGACGGGCTTCCCCGACTGGACGAGGAGGGTCTCGTCGTCGGCGAGGCGCCGAAGCTCGCGGACGATCGCGTCGAACGCCGGCCAGCTCCGCGCGGCGCGCCCCGTTCCGCCGTAGACCACGAGATCGTCCGGCCGTTCCGCGACCTCCGGATCGAGGTTGTTCATCAGCATCCGGAGCGCGGCTTCCTGCTGCCAGCCCCGGCACGTCAGCTCCGTGCCGCGGGGGGCGCGGACGGTGCGCGGCCCGGCGCCGGAATCGGTGGCCGTCATCGGGTCATCGTACGGTCCCGGGTCGCGGCTCAGTCCGTCAACGCGGCGACGACCTGCTCGCCGAGGCGCCGCTCCCCGACCGACGTGACCGAGACGAGGACGCCGCTCGACGGCAGCCAGGTGTGGTACGTCCGAACCGCAGCCTGGCACGAGTCGATGAACGTCAGCCGGCCACCGATCGTCGCCTCCGCATGGCCCGCGACGCCGCCCGCGGGATCGCACACGCTCGCGTCGAACGCGTCCCGCCAGCGACGAAAGAAGGCGTCACCGAACACACCGGTCCGGAGCCGCACGAGGGTCGCGTGGGCGAACTCGCCGCCGGCCGCGTCGATCACGAGGCCCGTGACGGCCGCGTCCGCATTGCCGACGACGATCGCGTCGGAGCTCGCGATCGCGTCCGACGCCGGGACGCGCTGCACCGCGAGGCCGTCGACGGTCCCGGGAAGATGCTGGAGGAGCGTTGCGTCGATGGTGACCGCGGGCCCGGACGGCCGCGGCGCCGATGGAGCGGCCGCCGTCGCGGTGGTGGCCGGTGTTCCCGCGACGAGGGTCGCGCGCGCATCGCTGGGCGGCGTGGCGCCAGGCGTCCCAGTCGTGATGGACGCGCCGCACGCCGCGAGCGCGACGGGCAGGACGAGCAGCGCGGCCATTCGGTGGCGCGCAGCGGTCACAGCTCGCGTCGCATCACCGGGAACCGCCCGTCCTCGACCGCCATCGCAAACCCGGCGGTGACCCAGAACTCCGGCGTGGCGGCGCTCGTCGCATCCTCCGCCACGCCTCGGGCCGGGTACGACTCGACCGCGGCGAAACCGCGCGCCGCGAGGTCGTCGCAGACGACGCGGACGAGGTGGGCGGCGTGGCCCTGCCGGCGCGCGTCCCGCGTCGTCGCGATGCAGGTGATGACGGCCGGCAGCGGCGCGTCGGGCAGCTGCGGGTACAGCTCGCGAAGCCGCATCGCGCGTGGGTACGCGGACAGCGGGCCGAACTGCGTCCACGCGACCGGGTGGTCGTCCACGACGAGGACTTTCGCGTAGCTGCCGAAGATCCCGAGCCCGCGCCCCAGCAGCGCAAGCTTCGGGGGAGCGTCCGCGCCGACCGTGGGGCGCGCAGCGCGGCGCGGCGCGAAGGGGTTGTCGCCGGCGGCGTCGTCGGCCTTCGCGAAGGGATTGGCGGCGGTGCTGCGACCGGCGGCACCGAACGGGTTCGCGGCGGCGAACGCGTCCGGGCCACGAAACGGGTCCGCGGCCGCGTCGGCGGC
>DASWSI010000095.1:0-2617 GCA_036402715.1 Candidatus Limnocylindrales bacterium | reverse complement strand
GATGGCGAGCGCGATGGCGATGCTCGTCCCGAACAGGACGTCCACGACGAGGAACACCGCGCACACGATCCCGACCGCGGTCCCCGCGGTCCCCGCGATGAGGAGCACGTTCCCGTCGAGGAGGATCCGCTCCTTGTTCCGCCGCCGGAAGTTGATCCGGTGGTTGACGGACGGCGCGATGAGGGTCGCGCCGGCGACGGCGCTGGATACGAGCGCCGCGAGGTACACGATCCGGTCGATGTCGGAAACGCCGGCGAACCGCTGCTGGAACGGGAGGATGAGGAGGAACGCGAACAGGACCTGGACGCCCGGGAGGGCGACCCGTAGCTCGTTCAGGAGCTCGATGAGCTCGCGGTCGATCCTTTGCTTCTGATCCTCGTCGGCCGCCACGGAGCGATGGTAGTCGCCGGCCGCACCGTTGTAGACCGTGTCGGCGGCGCGCCGCGGCGACGTCCTAGACTGGCGCCGTGTTCTACGTCGCGCGGGGCAACGTCCCGCACAAGCGCCACACCCAGCACCGCGCGCCGGACGGCTCCCTCTACGCGGAAGAGCTCTTCGGGGTCGAGGGCTTCACTGGCCGCAGCTCGCTGCTCTACCACCTCGTCCCGCCGACGCGGACGCACAAGGTCGAGGCCGTTCGGCGCGTCACGCTCGACGAGGCCGACGACGGCGCGCATCACCACCGCCTCATCAACACGAAGGCCATCGAGCCGAAGGGCGACGCGATCGACGGTCGGATCCCGCTCTTCTTCAACAGCGACGTCGTGATGGGCGTGGCGCGGCCGGCTGATCCGATGCCCGCGAACACGTTCTACCGGAACGGCCAGGCGGACGAGATGGTGTTCGTCCACGAGGGGACCGGGCTGTGGGACACGGTCTTCGGGCCGCTGCGGTACGGCCCGGGCGACTACCTCGTGATCCCGATCGGGACGACGTACCGCCTCGAGCCGGACGCCGGCAGCGCGCAGCGAATGTTGTGGCTCGAGGCGCCGAGCGAGATCGAGCCGCCGAAGCGGTACCGCAACGACTACGGCCAGCTCCTCGAGCACAGCCCGTACAGCCAGCGCGACATTCGGATCCCGGAGTCCGTCCCGCCGCGGACCGACGCGGGCGAGTTCGTCGTCAATGTCAAGGTCCGCGACCGGCTGACGGCCTACCACTACCGCCACCATCCGTTCGACGTCGTCGGCTGGGACGGCTACCTGTGGCCGTACATCTTCAACATCGCGGACTTCGAGCCGATCACCGGGCGGGTCCACCAGCCGCCGCCCGTCCACCAGACGTTCCAGGCCCGAAACTTCGTCGTCTGCTCGTTCGTGCCCCGGAAGTTCGACTACCACCCGCTCGCGATCCCGGCTCCCTACAACCACTCGAACATCAACAGCGATGAGGTCATCTACTACGTCGCGGGCAACTTCATGAGCCGGCGCGGCGTCGACACGAGCTCGTTCACGCTCCACCCAGCGGGCATTCCCCACGGCCCGCATCCGGGCACCGCCGAGGCGTCGATCGGCAAGGAGGCCACGGAGGAGCTCGCGGTCATGGTCGACACGTTCCACCCGCTCCGCCTGACGAAGCAGGCCGCGGGGATGGAGGACGACCGCTATCCGTACAGCTGGCTGCCGCCCGAGGAGGGCGACGCCGGCGCGGAGGCGGACGAGCTCTCGCGGCGCGGCCCCGAAGCCTTCCCGGACTGAGCGGCGCTGTGCGCTCCACGATCGCGTCACGGCTCGCCGGTCGCCGGATCCGGTACGCGCGCGCTCTCGTGGCACTCGGCGCGGTCGCGCTCGTCGCGGGCACGTTCCTGCCGTGGCTGCGCGGGCTCACAAAGTTCCATGGAATCGTCGACTGGAACGGCGTCAGCGAGGAGGGCGACGGACTCATCCTGGTGGTCCTCGCGATCCTCCTCTTCGTCTACGCCCGGTGGCGCACCACGATCGAGGAGATGGACGAGCGCGGCCGCTGGGTGCCCTGCGCGCTGGCCGTCGTCGCCGGCCTCATCTGGCTGATTGCCATTCGCAAGGCGACCGGGCTCGTGTACGAAGGACCGAACGGCGCGCAGGTCCAGGTCGGGCTGTTCGTGGTCGCCCTCGGGGTCGTCCTCGCGTTCGCCGGAGGTTGGCTCATCGCGCGCGATCCGAGCCAGCGTCGCGTGTCGCCCCTGCCTCCTCGCCGCGTCGGTGGCCGCGACCGCGCGACGGGCGCCGAGTACTCGGTGACCGAGAAGGTCGAGCCGGGCCGCCCGATCGTCCGCGACTGACGCCGGCGGCGCGCGACCGGCCTGACGCCCGCCGCGCCGCCCCGCCATGATCACGGGGTCTGTCGCAGCTCACGAGGTCAGCCGTGCCCAGCCAACCGTCCGAATCGTCCTTCCGCTCGCGGGTCCTTCGCGGCGAAACGCTGCTCGGCACGTTTGTCGGCTCCGGGTCGGCGGTCATCGCCGAGCTGTCCGCACGCGTCGGGTTCGACTGGGTCCTCGTGGATCTCGAGCACGGCGGCGGGACGGAGGCGGAGCTGATGGGGCAGCTCCACGCCATCGGCGCGCAAACCGCCGCGCTCGTTCGGCCGCAATCCGCGGAGCGCCTGCGCGTCGGTCGCGCCCTCGACCTCGGGGCGC
>DASWSI010000094.1:0-3511 GCA_036402715.1 Candidatus Limnocylindrales bacterium | reverse complement strand
CACGGAAAAGAAGCCCGACGACGACTCATTCAACGATCCGACAGATGCCGCTATGTGGCGTTCAACCGATGGCCGCCACTGGATCCGCGTTGGGCAGGTGTCCGCCGCGGACCGGATCTTCGAACTCTCGACCACGGGCCGGTTCGTCGTCGCGGTCGGGAGACGATCGCAGTCGACGGTGACGTGGCGGTCGACGGACTCGGGAGCGACGTGGACGGAAGGGCCCGAGCTGGCTGACGACTGCTGCTCGGTACCGCGAGTCCTGAACGGTCGCGTCGTGGTCGCGCTGTTGCCTGTCGACAGGTCCGACGCGACCGTCAGCACGACGGACATCACGAGCGGATCATGGACCTCGACGCGGCCAGCAGCGCTCCGCGGATACCGGCCCGAATCTGCTGCGGTCATTGGTGCGTCGATCGTGACGTTCGGGTGGACCCTCAAGGTTGACGGTGATGCCCTGCTCCAGGACGACCGGCCGCGTGCCTTCGCCAGCTCCGACGGGTTGTCATGGGCGCCGGCGACCTTCCCGACGCCGTGGACCGGGAACGCGCCGACCTCGATCGCGCAACGGGGCAATCAACTCGTCGTCGTACTTGGGCCGCTTGACTCGCTCAACGGCCCTCCGGCCGCACTGAACCCGACAGTTTGGCTGGGCACCGGGCCCGGTTAGTGCGTGGTTCGCCGAGCCGCGCCGGCATCGACGGGCGGTCACGGCGCTACGCGCTCAGGACCACCTTCATGCAGTCGTCCTGCTTGTTCTTGAACATCTCGTAGCCCCTCGGCGCGTCCTCGAGCGACATCCGGTGGGTGATGATGAACGTCGGGTCGATGTCGCCGTTCTGGATCCGCTCGAGCAGTGGCTGCATGTAGCGATGGACGTGGCACTGGCCGGCCTTGATCGTCAGCGACCGGTTCATGACCGAGCCCATCGGGAACTTGTCGACGAACCCGCCGTAGACGCCGACCACGGACACAGTCCCGCCATTTCGGCAGTTGGTGATCGCTTCGCGGAGTGCATTCGGGCGGTCCGTCTCCATTCGGACAGCCTGCTTCATCCGGTCATACGCATAGTCGATCCGGGGTGAGTGCGCCTCCATCCCGACGGCGTCGATGACGGCGTCGGGACCGTGGCCGCCGGTCAGCTCCTTGAGCGCCTCGGAGACGTCCGTCTCCTCGTAGTTGATGATCTCGTCCGCGCCCGCCTTGTCCTTCGCCATCGCGAGCCGATACGGGTACCGATCGATCGCGATGACGCGCTCGGCGCCGAGCATCTTCGCGCTCGCGATCGCGAACTGGCCGACTGGGCCGCATCCCCAGACCGCGATCGTGTCGCCGGGCTTGATGTCGCACATCTCGGCGCCCATATACCCGGTCGGCAGGATGTCCGAGAGGAAGAGGACCTGGTCGTCGGTCATGCCGGACGGGACCTTGAGCGGTCCGACATCGGCGAACGGGACGCGTGCGTACTGCGCCTGACCGCCCGGGAAGCCGCCGGTCAGGTGGGAGTAGCCGTAGATGCCGGCCGGGGAGTAGCCCCACATCTTCTCCGCCATCCAGGCGTTCGGATTCGAGTTCTCGCAGACGGAGAACAGGCCCTGCTTGCACGACCAGCAGCGGCCGCACGAAATCGGGAACGGTACGACGACCCGGTCACCGACCTTCAGGTTGGCCACCTCGGGACCGAGCTCGACGACCTCGCCCATGAACTCGTGACCCAGGATGTCGCCCTTCATCACGGTTGGGACGTAGCCGTCGTACAGGTGGAGGTCCGAGCCGCAGATCGCGGTCGACGTGATCTTCACGATCGCGTCGCGGGAGTTCAGGATCTGCGGATCCGGCGCGTCCTGGACTTCGACCGAGTTTCGCCCGGTCCAGCAGTTGGCTCGCATGAGGTGGCTCCTCGGGGAAAGGCGTGGGATGGTCGGACCGGGGTCCGAGAGATGTCGTTCAGGCGCCCGCGGGAACCGGCCGAGCCGGGCGCTGGCGGATCTTTCGGCCGCCGATCGACCCTTCGGATCGGACGACCTCGCCGGTCTCGAGCACCGCCTTGAAGTGGCGGAGCGCATCCGCGGTCTGTGTCTCGGGGGCTTCGCCGGACAGCTTCGCGGCCGCGGCCCCGATCGGGCCACCGGGCGGGGAGTACGCCATCTCGACGCGGACCACGGTCCCGCGGCCACCGGGCGCATCCTCGAACCGGACGGTGCCGGAGCTCGCCACGGGTGCGCCGGGGAGCGAGCGCCACGAGATGAGCTCGTCGGGGCGGTCCTCGACCATCTCGGCGTCCCATTCGACCATCGTCCCGAGCGGGCCCATCGTCCGCCAGTGCGATCGCCGATCGTCGAGCACCGTCACGTCCTCGAGGTGGCGCATGAACGTCGGCAGGTTCTCGAAGTCGCGCCAATACGCGTAGACCTCCGAACGCGGCCGATCGATGGTCACCGTCTTCACGACCGGGCGCTCGTCGCGGGTCGCCGCGCCCGCCGCGACGCCGGCGCGGAAGGTGTCGGCGCCGGCGGACGCCGCGTGGCCGTTGCCATTGCTGCCGCCGTGGCCGTTCGACTGCGCCTCGCGCGTGACGAGGAAGCTGCCGAGCACGTCGAGCGCGGTGATTCCGGCGACGGACGCAAGCGCGACGCCGGCGCGATCCTGCCGCGTGTCGCGCGCGCTCATCGCTCGCGTCAGGAGCGCGAGATCCATCAGGTCGCCGGCGACGCGCATCCACATGAACGTGGCCGATGCCGGGCTCGTGAGGAGCCCCGCGGCCGCGCCGAGCTCACGCGCGCCGATCATTCGGGTCGTCGTCTCGCGCTCGGCCTTCGGTCGCACGCCGATAAGCTGCGCGAACTCCGCCGGTGCAACGACCTGCACGACCCCGAGTCCGAGGCTGAAGACCCCAAGGCCGCGCGCCAGCATCTGTCCTGTCGCCACTGTCGAGTCCCTCGTCGCGACCGTGAATCCGCCGCGGAGCGCGCCTTCATCCGTCCCGGCCAGCAAACGTCGCGCTCGCTTTCCCCTAGCGGAGACCTGCCGGAGGCACCCTTGCGACGGCGTGTCAGCGAGCCGGCGTGGACGCTCGGATTCGGGCGGGCGCGGCGGGACCGACTGGGCCTTGAGGCGCGTTCGCGTTTTGCCGCCGACGTCCCGCGGCGCGGCCCCCCCGAGAGCTAGACCGCCTTGACCGCGGCGACGAGCGAGGCGAGCCCTTCCTTCGCGTCGGCGAAGAGCATCCCGGTCTTGGGGTTCGTGTACAGCTCATTGTCGATCCCGGCGTACCCGCGGCCCATCGATCGCTTGATGACGATGATCGACTTCGCGTGGTCCACGTCGAGGATCGGCATCCCCGAGACCGGCGTCCCAGCGCGCCGCGCGGCGGGGTTCGTCACGTCGTTCGCGCCGACCACGAGGGCGACGTCGGCGATCGGCAGCTCGGCGTTCGCCTCGTCGAGGTCGCGCATGGCCTCGTAGGGCACGTTCGCCTCCGCCAGCAACACGTTCATGTGCCCCGGCATCC
>DASWSI010000093.1:0-1808 GCA_036402715.1 Candidatus Limnocylindrales bacterium | reverse complement strand
CGAGGCCCGCGTCGACGAGCTGGCGCAGCGCGCGGAGCCGCTGCCGCGGCGGCGCGGTCCCGGGCTCCGTCAGCCGCCAGATGTCATGGTCGAGCGTCGGGACGGAGAACGTGAGCGTCACCTTCGCGGCTCGTGCGGCATCGGCGAGCACGTCAATGTCGCGGACGATGAGCGGCCCGCGCGTGAGGAGGTGAAGCGGGGTCGCGTGCGCCGCCAGCCGCTCGATGCTCGCGCGCGTCAGCCGGTATCGCCCTTCCGCCGGCTGATACGGGTCCGTCGCGGTCCCGATGGCCACCAGGTCGCGGTTCCAGCGCGGCCGTGACAGCTCGCGCTCGAGAACGTCCGCGATGTTCGTCTTCACCCTGATCGACGTTCCGTAGCGGTCGTCCGACGGGCGATCGGCGCGCAGCTCGAACGCCCGAACGAAGCAGAACGTGCAGCGATGAACGCAGCCGGTGTAGGGATTCAGCGACCACTTGAACGGCATGCCCTTGACCCGGTTGAGGGCGGTCCGGCAGGGCTCCTCGCGATACTCGGCCTTCATCCAAGGATAATAGAACGGAGGTTCTGTTCGTGCCTCCGCGCATGCTGCACGACTCGGCGGCCGGGGTGTAGGCTGGTTGCGGCCGCAACTATCCGCGGTAGAATCGGCAGGAGCAGACCATGGACGACCGAACCCGACGCGCGCTGGCGCGTGGCCACGTCATCGACATCACCACGACCGGCCGGCAGACGGGTGGCCCGCGCCGGATCGAGATCGTCTTCTTCAATCTCGACGCCCGGCTGTACATCAGCGGCATGCCCGGCCGGAAGCGGTCGTGGCTTGCCAACCTGGAGGCGAACCCGGAGTTCACCTTCCATCTCAAGGGAGCCGTCACCGCGGACCTGCCGGCTCGGGCGCGGGTCATCACCGATCCTGCCGAGCGGCGGCAGCTCCTTGAGCAGATTGCCCGGGCGTGGCAGCGAACGGACGTCGATGCGATGGTCGAGTCGAGCCCGCTCATCGAGGTCGAGATTCTCGACCGCGCGGCGTAGGTCCCGCCTGCCGAGGGCGCCCGTCAGCGGCGGACGGTCGAGGAATCCTCCTCGCCGGCGGTCGCGAGCGCCACGGGGAGGCTGCCGGGGAAGCCCGATCGCCCGGCGATGAGCGCGGCCGCCAGGGCGTCAACCGTCGGCTCGACCTCGCAGTACGTCGCGATCGCGGTGCCCGGCAGTGGCTCGATCGCAAGATCTGCCGGGCTGTGGAGGGCGACGCGGACGACGGGACGCGCGAGCTCGGCGATCTGGCGCAGGAGGCTGCGCTCGAACGGCCGGAGGAACGCGTCACGGGTCGCGACGATGACGACCTCCGCGGCGGCCGCGACCTCGAGGGCGTCTGCGGCCGCGGCCTCGTCGCCCGGCGCGACAGCACGAACGACGAGCCGCGGAAACGTCCGCGACAGGGCGGCCGCCACGGCCGATTGCGCACCGCCTGCTGCGTCCTCGACAGGGCTCAACGCGCGACCGCGGATGTCGACGAAGACGATCGACGTGGACGTCGCGATCGGCAGGATCCCGGTGTCGTGTACGAGGGTCAACGATCGCTTCGCGATCTCGCTCGCGAGCGCGCCGTGCGCGGCGCGGTTCGAATCGTCCACGACGTCGCCGCCCGCCGCCGCTGCGTCGCCGCGCGGCCACGTCGGTCCGGCCGCGATCGCCGCGACGCGTCGCAGAGCGGCATGTGCCCGAGGCGTGGCGAGGTGTCCGTCGCGCAGCGCCGCGGCCACGAGGTCGATCGTGCGGCGGCTCGGTTCGAGCGCCATGACGAC
>DASWSI010000092.1:0-3756 GCA_036402715.1 Candidatus Limnocylindrales bacterium | reverse complement strand
GTCGACGTGAACCTCAGCGGCAGCGTCGGGAACGGGAGCGTCAACTTCAGCAACGCGACGCTGCCGATCAAGTCCGCGTTTGTGGCCGGGCAGGCCGGCGGGAACCTGTACGCGTACACGCAGCCAGTCAAGGCGGACACGGGCCTCGTCGCGCCGAACGGCGAGCCGATCAAGCGCGTGTCGTTCTGCTACGTCACCGCGTCCGGATCGAACGGCGCATCGGCGAAGCCGGCCGGCGGCGGCGCGTCGTCGAAGGCGACCGGCGGCGTCCACGGAGCGACCTCGGCGCCGCAGACGGACACGGAAAGCACGACTCGTCCGGCTCCGGTCGGGTGGATCGTGCTGCTCGTCACGGGTCTCGCGCTCTTCTCGAGCGGACTGCTCCTCGCGCTGCTACCGGCTCGCACGACGCCCCGCGGACGGCGCTGATCCCGCTCGGGGTTGCAACGGCGGCGTGTCGGCCGCCAGCCCTACGTGCCCGCCAGGCGCTCGACGACGCCGGCGAGCTGATCGATGTCGCCGACCATGATCGAGCTGATCCCGAGGCGGTCACGCAGCATCCGGAACTTCTCGGCCAGTCCGTCGATCGAGCCGATGAAGATGTGCGGCGACTCGAGGAGATCGTCCTCGGTGACGTCGAAGCCCGTCCGTTCGCGGAGCCGGTCGCGAACGCTCGCGACCTCGGTGCGCGCGTGATCCGTGACGATCACCTCCGACATCGATGGGTAGACGTTCAGCTCGAGCCCCTCGAACCGGTCGCCGGCAGCGTCGTGGACCCAGCCGATCTTCTCCTCCGTGGCGGCGATCGTGATGCTCCGCGGATCGCCGCGCGCGCCGGAAAGGATCCGCGGCGCGAGGCCGACGATCTGCGCCTCTCGCCCGGCGAGCGACAGCGTCCGCTTCCCGCCGCCGCCGATGAGGAACGGCGGATGCGGTCGCTGCACCGGCTTCGGGTGGCCGTCCATCTCCGTGATCGTGTAGTGGCTGCCACTGAACGAGAACTGGCCTTCGCCGAACAGCCCCTTGAGCACCGCGATCGACTCCTCGAGCCGTCCGACCCGCATCCCGACCGGCTCGAACGGAACGCCGATCGCCTCGTACTCCGGCTGGTTCCAGCCGGCACCGATGCCGATGTCGAGCCGGCCGCCGCTGAGCAGGTCGAGCGTCGCGAGGTCCTGGGCGAGGACCGCAGGGTGGCGAAGGTCGTTGTTGAAGACGAACGTCCCGACGCGCAGGCGCTCCGTCGCGGCCGCGATCACGGCCATGGCCGGGATCGGAGCCAGCTGTTCGAGAAGGTGGTCGGTGATGACGAGGCTGCTGTAGCCCATCGCCTCGGCCCGCCGTGCCTTCTCGGCGAGCGACTTCCCGTCGACGATCTCGACGGCCTCGGCCAGGAACCGGAACGGGCGTTTCGTCATGTCCGTGATTGTCCGCCACGGAGCGGGATTCCACGAAGCGCGGATACTGCGAGCGGTCTGAAAGCCGGCGCGACCTCGCCCGATCGAGCGTCGCGGCGAGCGACGGCACGATCCACGTGACGGCGCATCGCGACGCCGGAGACTTCCGGAGCTACCGCATGTTCGCCGCACCCGTTCCACGCTGCGTTGACTGATCCCGTCATCGTCGACTGCCCTCGCTGCGGCGTCGCGGTTCCCGCCCGCGCGTACTGCGCCAGCTGTGGCGAGCCACTTGCCGCTCGCGGCTCGCCCGCGGCGCGGCGGTCGTACGCAGCTGCCCCCGGTGAGCGCGTGACGGCCGTGGCGCTCGTATCGACGCTGTTTCCGCACCTCGCGCGCCGGGACGTCGATTCGTTCCGGTTCGCCCTGTTCGGCGCCGCGCTGCTGCTCGTCGTTCTCGTGCTCGCCGGGCTCCACCCCGTCGCGCTCGTCGCCGCCGCCGTCGTCGTGCCGCTCCTCATGGGGCTGTACGTCATCGCGGTCGATCTGTACGAGGACGAGCCGCGGCTCGTCCTCCTCGCGACGATCGTGTGGGGCGTGGCTGCGGGCCTCATCGTCGGCGTCCTCATCCGGCGATTCGTGCCCGCCGAGCCGGCCACCGTCCTCGGGCCCGGCGCCGGGAACGTCGTCCGGATCGCGCCCCTCGTCATCCGGGGCGTCGTGCTGACGCTCGCCGAAGGCGTCGTGATGATCGCCGGTCCGCTCGTCCTCCTCCGCCACCGCAAGTTCAACGACGTGCTCGATGGCGCAACGTTCGCGATGATCGCGGCGGTCTCGTACGTCGGGGCGAGGCTGCTCACGGACGCGGTGCCGCTCCTCAGCAGTGGGCTCCAGCCCGGCGGCGCGACGCTGCCGTGGGTCCTCCGCGTCCTGTCGGCCGGGATCCTGACACCCGTCCTTGCCGGTGGGCTCATGGGCGGGCTCGGCGGCGCGCTCTGGCTCCGCTACCGCGCTCCGGTTCGGGATCGCGCGGCGCTCGGCGCGATCGGCCAACCGTTCGTCGCGGCCGTCGTCGCGGCCGCGGGCTTCATCGTCGCTGCGGTCGCGCGCCTTGCTCTCCCCCAGGCGATCGCGGCCGCCGTCCTCGCCGTCGTCGCGGTCCTTGCGGTCCTCTGGCTCCGGCGCGTCATCCACGTGGGTCTCGTCGAGGAGGCCATCGAGGCCGTCGAGTCCGGCCAGCTCGTGTGCGCAAACTGCGGCCGCACGACGTCGCGCGGCCGCTTCTGCGGTGAATGCGGCGTGGCCCTGCGAGCGCTGCCGAAGGGCCGATCCGCGCGGACGCGATCGCCGGACGCTCCGGAGGGGACGCCGTGACGGTGGGCCACCTCCCCTTCGCGGTTCGGCGCCCCGCGGCGGATCAGCCGACGAGCCGTGGCGGTGGATTCATCCGGCGCACGTTCGGGACGGTCCTCCTCCTCGTCATCTTTGCCGCGATCGCGTGGTCCTACTTCAGCCAGCCGAAATCGGCGCAGCCGGCCTGCCCGAACCCGGGGCAGCCCTGCGTCGTCCCGCCGCGTCAGCCAACGGGCGCGCCGGCCCTCCACCTCGGGACGGTGTGGCAGAGCTCGGAGCTCGGATTCGCCGTCGAGTACTCCCCGAGCGAATGGCAGGCCGGCGACCAGGACGCTCGCGGCATCCGCCTGGACCTTGCACCGCAGGCTGTTTCCGGCATGGGCTTCGACGGCGGGCAGGTGCTCGCGATCGTCCGCGGCGTCCCGTCCTCCGAGGCGAGCCCGGAGCAGCTCGTGACGCAGGAGGTCGACCTCCTCCGGCAGAACGTCCCGGACATCGAGGTGGATGCGCAGCCGGCGCACGCGATTCTCGGACCGGAGATCGGTTACCAGCCAGGAATCGGAAAGGTGTACGCCGGAACGACGGACGGCTCGGCCGGTGGTGCGATCCCCGTCTCGGCGTCGATCCTTGCCTCGACGGACGGCCGGATCTCGACGATGTTCGTCCTCGTGGTCGTCGACCCCGGGGCCGGATCGCCCGACGGGACCCTCCTGGATGCCGCGAGACACGTCGGCGATTCGCTGGTCAACGCCGTCACGTGGCCCGCCCCATGACGAGGCATGGCCGGTCGCTGCCTCACGTCGTTGCCGTGCTCGCGGCGACGTTGGCGCTGTCGGGCTGCGCGACCATCGCCGTCCCGCCGACGGTGCCACCGGTCGCGGCGCCGGTGACGCCGCCGGCCGGTGGCGCCGTTGCAGCGGATCGAGATCTTGGCCCCGCGGACCCAGCGGAACGGATTCGGTTCTCGCTCGACCTGCGGATGCCGGGCCTCGCGGCCCTCGACGCG
>DASWSI010000091.1:0-5751 GCA_036402715.1 Candidatus Limnocylindrales bacterium | reverse complement strand
GGATCTTCAGCGTCACGCCGTACTCGGTCAGCGCCTCGACCCGCTCGACCCGCGGCGGCTCGAGGATGCGGCGCTTCCAGACGGGATCCGCCGCGAGATCCGCCCCGACCCCGTCGACGACCGCGGTCGCCTTCTCCAGATCCGTGCCGTAGGAGATCGTGACGTCCTGGTTGATCCTCGCCCACGTCCGGGTCCGGTTCGACGCGACCTTGATCTCGCCGTTCGGGACGGTGTGGACGACGCCATCGAGGTCGCGGAGCGTCGTCCGCCGCAGCGCCATGTCCTCGACGGTCCCGGTCACGCCGGCGATCGTGACGACGTCGCCGATCGAGAACTGGTTCTCGATGAGGATGAGTGAGCCGTTGAAGTAGTCGCGGACGAGGCTCTGCGCGCCGAACCCGACAGCGATCCCGACGACGCCGAGCCCGGCGATCGCCGGGGCGATGTCGTGATTCAGGTCGCCGAGGATCATCAGCGTGGCGATCACGACGACGAACGCCTGGAGGACGCGGGAGCCGAGCGTCTCGATCGTGTCGCGTCGTTTCGCGACCTCGACGTCCGTCAGCTCGCGCGCCGTCCCTTCGGTGGTCTCGCGGGCGAATGCCGCCGCGACGAGTCCGCGGACGAGGAGCCGCGCGCCGCGAACCGCGAGCGCACCGAGGACGACGATCGGGAGGATGCTTCCGAGCGTCGGCAGCCAGTCGCTCCACGGGCGCGATCCGAAGTCGGGCATCAGCGGCAAGAGTATCGAGTCGGCGGCGCGGCGCGATCAGGTCGCCGGCTGGGCGAGCCAGACGTACTGCCGAGAGCGGCGGCTGAACGGCGTCCGGTCGTAGTCGCCAAAGCGCTCCGTGACGCGCAGCCCGCTGGCGCGGAACAGCAGCTCGAGCTGCTGCGGGAAGACCATCGACCAGGCGAGGTCCGATGTCCGCCGCACCACCTCGCCGTTCATCTTCTCGATCTCGTACGTGTAGAGGTCGTCCTCGACCTGGCGGTGCGGGTCGTACCGCTCCGTGACGAAGCGGAGGAACCGCCGGATGTCCGGTGTCGGGTCGCGGAGGTCGACCTCGAGGCGGTGCGGCGCGACCTTCTCGGAGATCGCGAGCCACTGGACCTGCGGAACGATCAGGTCGACGCCGAGGACGCCCCCGGGCGCGAGATGCCGCCGAACCCGCTCGAGACACGCGAGCTGCGCATCGAGGTCGTGGAGGAACGCGAACGAGTTGAAGCCGATGAGGATGAGGTCGAATGCGCGTCCGAGCTCGAAGGTCGCCATGTCGCCTTCGACGATCTCGACGGCGGAAGCCAGCACACGGTCGGCGGCGATGACGTCGCGGGCGCGATCGAGCATCGGCCGGCTGATGTCGACGCCGACGACGCGGGCGCCTGGGTCGCGGGCGAGAACGCGACGCGCGAGCGGGGCGAGGAGGCGCCCGGTTCCGCAGGCGAGCTCGAGGAAGGCCTTCGGGGCAACGGCGTCGACGACCGATTCCCAGAACGGGATGTCGTCGCGAAAGCCGCTTACCTCGGTGTCGTAGACGTCCGCGTCGTCATGCACGACGTGCGACCGCGGGCGCGGTCGTCAGGCCGACACCGCCGTCGGCGCGGGACGAGCGGCAGCCGGCGCGCCGCCGAGCCGAACCGAGATCGCGGCCGCGGCTTCACGCGCATGGGCCGCCAGCTCCGGGATCCGTCGCGGGGTCAGCCGGAACGCGGGCCCCCAGATGTGCGCGGCCGCGATGACCGTTCCGCGCGCATCGTGGATCGGGGCCGCGACGGCGTTGAGCCCCAGCTCGTATTCCCCGAGCGCGGTCGCGTAGCCGCGACGCCGGATGCGGGCGAGCTCCTCGAGGAGCGGCTCGAGCTCGACGAGGGTTCGCTCCGTGTGCGGCACGAGGCCTCGCCGGACGAGCCGGAGGACCTCGCGCTCCGCCATCGCGGCGAGGAGGACCTTGCCGGATGCAACGCAGTGGAGCGGTGTCGACCGCCCGGTCCAGTCGCCGACGGCAATGAGATTCGGCCCGTCGGCCTGGGCGACCGTGAGGAGCTGGTCCCCGTCGAGGATCCCGACGCCCGTCGTCTCGTGGGTGAGTCGGGCGAGTCGCTCGAGCTCCGGCATCGCGATGCCGCGGAGGTCGAGCGTTCGCTCTGCCTTCTCGGCGAGGCGGATGACGACGAGCCCGAGGCGGTACTTCCCGGTCTCGTCATCCTGCTCGACGAGGCCGCGCTTCTGGAGCGTCGCGAGCAGGCGCGACGCCGTCGACTTGTGCAGCCCGAGCCGACGCGCGAGCTCCGTCACGCCCGCCTCGCCCTGGCTGTCGCCGAGCGCGAGCAGCAGCGCCGCAGCGCGGTCGACGGAACGAACGGCATTGCCGTCGAGCGTCATCCCTCTCCTCCTCTGACTCCCGGTCCGCTAGTCCGCGGACGAACCTCCGAGTCGACCGGCGGCGCGCTCCTCGAGCGCCGCGTCGAGTGCGTCGGCGAAGATCGAGACCACGCGGTCGACGGTGTCGCCCTCCGCGTGCGCCTCGCACATGAACCACGGCTCGCGCGAGTCCGGCTCCGGCATCGCCCCGCGCGGCATCATCGCAACGGCGATCGCGTCGTAGAGCTCGTGGTCGCTCGTGGCCCAGTCACGGTATTCGGTCGGGACCTTTTCCGTGAACATCAGGCCGAACATCGACGGGTGCCCGGTGAAGACATGGGCGAGACCCTTCGGCTCGAGAACCGCCCGGAGCCCGGCCTGGATCGCGGAGCCTGTCCGGTGGATCGTCGCGAGGGCGTCCGTCTCCTTGAGGATCGACAGGGTCTTGACCGCAGCGGCTGCGGCGACGCGGTTCCCGGCGTACGTGCCGCCGTGGCTGACCTTGTCGGGGAGCTGCTCCATGATGTCGCGCCGGCCACCGAACGCTGCCGCGGGATAGCCGTTGCCGATCGCCTTGGCGAACGTGCCGAGGTCCGGCGTGACCCCGAAGAACTCGGCGGCGCCACCACGGGCGAGCCGGAAGCCGGTCTTGACCTCATCGAAGATCAGGAGGATCCCGAACTCCTTCGTCAGCGCGCGCATCGCCTCGTGGAAGCCAGGCTCCGGCAGGATGCCCTGGGCGTTGCCGAGAACCGGCTCGACGATGACGGCGGCGATCTCCTCGCCCCTCCGCTCGAAGAGGCGCCGAAGGCGCTCGATGTTGTTGTAGCGCGCGGGGATGATCGTGTCCGCGACCTCGCTCGGGATGCCGCGACCCCAGGCGAGCGCGACCGGGTTCTCCGCGTCACCCAGCTCGCTCATGTTGTTCGGTGTCACGGAGATCAGTGCGTAGTCGTGGACGCCGTGGTACTGGCCCTCGAACTTGACGATCTTCGTCCGGCCCGTGAACGCCCGGGCGAGACGCATCGCGTGCATCGTCGCCTCCGTGCCGGAGACCGTCATCCGGGCCATGTCCACCCAGCCGGAGACTTCGCACAGCAGCTCCATCGCCCGGACCTCGTCCTCCGAGGTGAGGCTGAAGCTGACGCCTCGGCGCATCCGCTCGTTGACGTAGTCGTCGACGCGGTCGTCCCCGTGGCCGAGGATGACCGGGCCATAGCCCATCCGAAGATCGATGAACTCGTTCCCGTCGATGTCCCAGACGCGGCCGCCCTTGCCCCGGTCGACGTAGATCGTGTCCTCGCCCCACGCGCGGAAGTTCGAGTCCGTCCCGCCGGGCATGGTCTGCCTGGCGCGGTTGTACATCTCGAGCTGGCGCGGGCGGGAGAGCGTCGCGGGCGGGGCGGCCGGTTCGGTCGTCATGAAGCCTCCGGGAGGTGCGGGATACGGGACAGCGGTTGCACGTCGTGGGACGGGAAGTGCCAATCGTGGCACATCCCGCCGAAGTTCGTCAACGCGAGATTCGCAGAAGAAGGTGCCTGCAGGCACGAAATCCGCACGCGACTTCACGTTTTCGCTGCCGAACCGTCGCCGCAGGCCTAGGATGTGGACATGTCACCCCACGCCCGACAGCCGCCCGTCGCCCTGTCGCCTCCCGCGGCCGGCACCCCGTACTGGCCCACGACCGCCCCGGACGAGCCGTGTCCGCCCCTGACGGGCCTGTCGAGGGTCGACGTCGCGATCGTCGGTGGCGGCTTCACAGGGCTCTGGACGGCCATCGCGCTGACGGACACGGATCCGTCGCTCCGCGTTGCCGTGCTCGAGATGGAGCGCGTGGGATTCGGGGCGAGCGGGCGAAACGGCGGCTTCTGTTCCGCCAGTCTCACCCACGGCCTGGCGAACGGGATCCGGCACTTCCCGGACGAGATCGAGCGGCTCGAGGCGGAGGGGCTCGCGAACCTCGAGGCGCTGATCGCCTTCACACGCGAGCACGACATCGACTGCGACCTCGAGGAGACCGGGGTTCTGGACGTCGCCGATCGGCCGCACCAGGCGGACGAGCTTCGCGCGTGGGCGGACGAGGCGGCGCGATACGGCGAGGCCAGCGAGTTCATGGACCGCGCCACGATCCAGGCGGAGGTCCACTCCCCGATCTGGAAGGCGGCGCTCTACCGACGCGGCCGCGACGTGATGCTCAACCCGTCGAAGCTCGTCCGCGGGCTGAAGCGGGTCGCGCTCGAGCGCGGCGTCGCCGTCCACGAGTCGACGCGGGTGTCACGTGTCGAACGGCGAGCGGGCAGCGTCCGCGTCACGACCGCGGGCGGCGCAACGCTCGATGCAGCACACGTCGTCGTCGCGACGTCGGCCTATTCCGGCTGGCTGCGGCGGCTCCAGTCGCGGTTCGTCCCGGTCTATGACTACGTCCTCGTCTCCGAGCCGCTGACGCCGGAGCAACGCGAGTCGATCGGCTGGCAGCGGCGCCAGGGCATGTCGGACGGGAACAACCAGTTCCACTACTTCCGGCTGACGGCCGACGGCCGAATCCTGTGGGGCGGCTACGACGCGGTCTACCACTACGGCAACGGCGTCGGGCCGCAGCTCGACACCCGGCCGGCGACCTTCGAGCGACTCGAGGGACACTTCTTCCGGGCATTTCCACAGCTCCGCGGTCTCCGATTCCCGTATCGCTGGGGCGGCGCGATCGACACGACGAGCCAATTCACCGTCACGTTCGGGCAGTCGCTCGGTGGACGGCTCACCTACGCGCTCGGCTACACCGGGCTGGGCGTCGGGGCAAGCCGTTGGGCAGGCGGCGTCGTCCGGGATTTCATCCTCCGCCCGGATTCGGAGCTGCTGCAGCTGCGCTTCGTGCGGAGCGCGCCGTTCCCCTTCCCGCCGGAGCCGGTCCGGTACGCGGTGATCCAGGCGGTTCGCCACGAGCTCGACAGGGCCGACCGAAATGAGGGCCGGCGCGGCCTGCTCCTGCGAACGCTCGACGCGGCCGGGATCGGGTTCGACAGCTAGGGGCGACGGGTTGGGCCACGACGCGGCGCAGACCCTGCCGGCGACGCGTCAGCCCGCGACGTACGCCGCGAGGTGCTCGCCTGTCAGGGTCGAACGGGCCGCGACGAGGTCCGCCGGTATGCCCTCGAACACGATCCGGCCACCGTCGCGGCCGGCCCCCGGCCCGAGGTCGATGATCCAGTCCGCATGCGCCATCACCGCCTGGTGGTGGGCGATGACGATGACGGACTTGCCGGAGTCGACGAGCCGGTCGAGCAGGCCGAGGAGCTGCTCCACGTCGGCGAGGTGGAGGCCGGAGGTCGGCTCGTCGAGGACGTAGATCCCGCCCTTCTCGCTCATCCGGGTGGCGAGCTTCAGACGCT
>DASWSI010000090.1:0-9420 GCA_036402715.1 Candidatus Limnocylindrales bacterium | reverse complement strand
CCGCGGCGGCGCGCCGCCTTAGTTTCCGCGGCGCGCCCGCCGGCGCGTCCCGGGTTTTCCGCGGCGGCGCCCGCCCGCCCGGGCCGTTTCCGCCAAATGACACGCACATGCGCGTTGGCGACGGCCTTTCCGCCACGTGGCGCCCCAGGTGCGCATATGACAGGAACCTCCGCGTCGCCACGCACAGATCGCCGCGTCGGCGTCCCGGAACCGTTTGCTAACGACACCCACACGCGCATCTGGCGGAAAGTGCCGCGACGGCCGCGGCCTGGGCCCGCCGCGCGCTACGGTGCCTGAGCTCCGCGCCGCTCGACGCCGCGTTCTCTCTCAAATTCCACGCGCACGCGAGCTAGCGACGAAGTTCTGCTCAAATGCGCCGCCGGGTGGTACGTGAGAAGAACCAACGCCTCGTCCACGCACGAGGGCGGCCGCGAGCGGCGCCGAGCCGTTTCTAACAACACCCGGGCGCGAATATGGCGAAAAGGCGCCGACAGGGCGGGTGCAGCGAACTCCGAGGCCCGCCCCGGCCTGGGCCCGCCGCCGCTCCGCGCCGCCCCGCCGCCGCCGCTCCGCGCCGCGCGCGCCGCCCGCCGCCGCCCGGCGCCGCCGCCACTCCCCAGGAATCCGAAAGGCCCGCCGGCGGGCGGGCCTTTCGGTCGGAACGAACCGCGACGCGTTACGGCGCCGGCTTCGTCAGGTCGCTCAGCTTCGTGAGGCTGTACTTGTCGGCCGTCTGCTTCGTGACGACGAACCCGTTCTGGTCCGTCGCGGCGGCAGGGTCGAGGGCCGTGAGCTTGTCCGTCGCGAGGCGCGTTCGGAGCTTTTCGGCTGTCGCGTTCGCGTCCGTGGTCGCCTCGCCGGCGCCCTTGTTCACGAACTCGAGGAGGGTCGCGGCGTACTCGGCGACGACGTCGATCTGGCCCGACTTGAGTGCCGGGTAGACGACCTCGCGATTGCCGAGCTGGAACTTCCGCTCCACGGTGTAGCCGTTCGCCTCGAGGACCTGCGAGAAGAGCTCGCCGAGGATCTCCTGCTCGTAGAAGTTCGTCGAGCCGACCTTGATCGAGCCCTTGCCGGACCCGCCGGCGCCCGGGAGGAGCCCGTTCGTCGTCAGCCAGGCCTTCGCCACGTCAGGCGTGTTCTTCTGGTCGACCGTGACCTGCTTGTTCAGGTCCGTCAGCGCCTCCTGGGTCAGCTTCGCGCTGATCCCGTTGAGGAGGTCCTTGATCCCGGGCGACTTGTCGAGGACGTCCTGGCGGACGACCGGGATGAGGTTGTCGGCGAGCTGGAGCTGCTTGTCGTCCTGGAGCAGGACGAAGTTGTTGGTCGTGATCGCGGGATCGGACGTCAGGAGGAGGCCCACCTGGGCGTCGTTCTGGATCAGGGCGCGGATCGTGATCGGGCCGCCGACATCGGTCGCCTTGAAGTCCTTGAACGTGATCCCGTACTTGTCCTTCAGGCCCTTGGCGCAGAAGGGGCGGTTCGGGCATTCCGGGGGACCGGCGAGGACCATCGTGCTCGCGATCGAGGGGCCGGATGCCGCGGTGCTTGGAGAGGCGCCGCCGGCGCTGGAGCTGGGGCTCGCGCTGGCTGCACTCGTGCTGGGGCTGCTCGTGGAGCTGTTGCCCCCTCCCGACGTGCAGGCGCCCACGATGAGCGCAAGCGACGCCGCCCCAAGGGCAACGTTGCGGAATAGCCGCACTGGGTTCTCCTCCATTGTTCTTCCCGCGCCATCGGCAATGGCGGTTCGGGGCAGGCGGGACTATAGCAGCGAACCGATGACATCCCCGTGTCAGGTATACGGGGCACGGGTCGCCGTGGTTCTACGGATTCTCGCGGCGAGTCGTCAGGCGAGCCCGCCCGATCGCGGCGCCGGCATGGGCGTCGGGGCGAGGCTCGTGGGTCCGATTCCCGCTTCCGCAGAACGTCCTCGTCGGGCCATCCGCCGCTCCACGAACGTGAACGCACGCTCGGTGATCAGCGCCAGGAGCGCGACGAGGATCGCTCCCGCGAGCAGCAGCCCGTTGTCCTGCAGCCCGAACCCGTCCGCGATGTAGCGGCCGAGGCCGCCGCCCGCGACAAGCGCTGCGAGCGTCGCCGTCGCGACCACGGCGACGGCGGCGGTCCGCAGCCCGGCGATGATCACCGGCGCCGCAGCGGGGATCTCGACGCCGCGCAGCAGCTCGAGCTCGGTCATGCCCATCCCGCGCCCGGCCTCGACGAGATCGCGGTCGACGCCACGCAGCCCCGCGTACGTGTTGACGAGGATCGGCGGGATCGCGAGCAGCACCAGCGCCGGGATGGCGCTCGATTCACCGAGCCCGAAGAACGGCAGGAACACGAGCAGCAGAGCGTACGACGGCACCGCCCGACCGAGATTCGCGATCGCGATCGCGAGCAGGCCGCCGCGACCGGTATGGCCGATCGCGAGGCCGATCGGCAGCGCGATCGCGACGGCGATGAGCATCGGCACGATCGACAGCACGAGGTGCTCGGCGAGCCGATGCGGCACGCCGTTCGTGCCTGCCCAGTTGGCCGGATTCGAGAACCATCCGACCGCGGCGTCGACCAGCTCCATCAGCGGCCCCGAATCCGCGCCCACGGGGTCGCCAGCCGGCCGATCCCCGCGAGCACGAGATCCGCGGCGATCGCGAGGGCGACGATGAGGATCGCGCCCGGGTAGACCGCGGTGTCGTTGCGGAAGTTGAAGCCACGGATCATCACCTGCCCGAGGCCGCCCTGGCCGATGACCGCGGCGACCATCACGAGCCCGATCGTCGTGACGGTCGCGATCCGCAGCCCCGCGATGATCAGCGGAACGGCGAGCGGCAGCTCGACGGCGAAGAGCTTGCGCGTCGGTCCGTAGCCCATCCCATCGGCGGCTTCGCGGACGTCTGCCGGGACCCCGTCGAGGCCCGCGAGCGTGTTCCGAATGAGAATCAGCAGCGTGTAGCTCACGAGCCCGATCTCGGCGCTGACGATCGACAGCCCGGTGATCGGCACGAGGAACGCAAAGAGGGCCAGGCTCGGGACGGTGTAGAGGACGCCCGCGATCCCGGTGACGGGCCCCGCCAGCCGCCGGCGGCGGTAGATCAGCAGGCTCAGTGCAAAGCTCAGCACGAACCCGACCCCGACCGCAATCGCGGTGAGGATCAGGTGGTCGATGAGCGCCTTGCCGAGCTGCGGCAGGTTCGAGGTGATCCAGTCCCAGCGCATCAGCCGCCGGCCCCCGCGACCTCGGGCTCGAGCGAGTCGAGCGCACCGAGCGAGGCGACGTCGCGGCTGAACCGCTGGTCGCCGGCCGTCTCGCGCATCCGCTCCGCGATCATGTCGACCGTGACGAGCCCCAGCACGGAGCCCGTCCGGTCGACGACGATCCCGGCCTGGACGTCCGCGTCGAGGAGCAGCGACAGCGCGTCCTTGAGCGTCGTCCGGCGGTTGAGCAGCGGAGACATCGCGTCCGCCATCGATTCTGTCAGCCGGCCGTTCGTCGGGATCTCGTCCTGGTCGATCCAGCCGATCGGACGGTTCGCCGCATCGACGAGCAGCAGGTACGCGAACGGGCTCGCCAGCGCGCGCTTTCGCGCATCGGCCGCGTCGTCATCGACCTTCGCGGTCGCCGGCGGAAGGAGCGACACGTCGCCGACCCGGCTCAGCGACAGCCGCTTCAAACCGCGGTCCGCGCCGACGAAGCGGGCGACGAATTCGGATGCCGGATTGGCGAGGATCTCGTCCGGCGGCCCGAACTGCGCGAGGTGACCACCCACCTGCATGACCGCGACCAGGTCGCCCATCTTGATCGCCTCGTCGATGTCGTGCGTCACGAACAGGATCGTCTTCGCGAGGTCCTCCTGGAGCCGGAGGAACTCGTTCTGGAGCCGCTCGCGGACGATCGGATCGACGGCACCGAAGGGCTCGTCCATGAGCATGATCGGCGGGTCCGCCGCGAGCGCCCGCGCGACGCCTACGCGCTGCCGCTCACCGCCGGACAGCTGCGCCGGGAACCGATCGCGATACGCGGGATCGAGGCCGACGAGCGCGAGCAGCTCCTCCGCCCGTTCCCGCCGCCGCTTCGCCGGCCAGCCGAGCAGCCGCGGCACCGTGGCGATGTTCTCGCCGATCGTCTGGTGGGGGAACAGCCCCACCTGCTGGATGACGTAGCCGATGCTCCGGCGAAGGTCCGTCACGTCGCGTGACGCAGCGTCGACGCCGTCGATGAGGATCTCGCCCGATGTCGGCTCGATGAGCCGGTTGACCATCTTCAGGCTCGTCGTCTTGCCGCAGCCGGACGGGCCCACGAGGATGCAGATCTTGCCGGCGGGCACGGACAGCGAGAGGTCGTTGACGGCGCCGGGGGTGTCCTTCGCCCGGGCGTCGTAGCGCTTCGTGACGTGGCGGAACTCGACGGTCGCGGCAGATGAGCGCGCGGTCGACGCGACGCTGCCGGCGCCGCCTTCGCGCGCTTCGCGCCCGTCCGGTGGCGTCGCGGCTTCGGTCGTCACGTCAGTCCCCGCGTCAACGCCGGAGGTAGTCAGGCAGGTCCGGCTCGACCCCGCGCCACCGGTCGAACTCCTCCGTCGCGAACCGCCCGAAATGATTCATGAAGTGGCCGCCGGAGGTCCGGAGCACGTCGACCGCACGGCGAGTGAGGTCGCTCTGCGCGGAGCTCACCGCGACGACGGATCGCCCGCTCCGCAGCGCCGCCTCGTACCACGCGATGTCCGGCGCCTGGTCCATGAGCGTGAACTCGACCGTTCGCCGAAGCCGCGCGAGCGGCCCGTTCCGCACGCCGCGGCCATCGAGCGTGTCCGCCGCGGAGTCTCCCCGGAGAACCTCGATTGACGACGGCGCGATGCCGATCGCGACGAGGGCGTCGACGGCGCGCGCAGCCGCGGCCGGGTCGTCGAGAACCGCGTAGAGACGTCCCCGCGGGTACTTGACGAACGATTTCGGCCGCGCCGACCGCACCGGCATGTCAGCCCGCCGCCGCGGACACGCCTCGCTGGAGGAGTGGCTTGACCTCGCCGATCAGCCGCTCGATCGTTTCGGTGTCGTACGGCGCCGGCTGCTCGGAGATGACCGTTCGGAAGCCCAGCTCGACGTATGGGGCGAGCCTGTCGGCGAGCTGTTCCGCGGTGCCGTTCCAGAACGTCGTGTCGTCCTCGAGGTTGCTGAGCGGCGTGCGGTTGTGCTCCATCGCGGCCTTCCAGACGCGGTCGGCCTCTTCCTGCGAGTCGCGGATCGTTGCCTTGATGCCGAGCGTGAACTCGATCGCCGCGGGGTCGCGGCCCACGTCCGCGCAATGCTGGCGGAGGACCTCGATCTTGTGGCGCATCACGTCGACGGGACCCATCGCGTTCCACAGGTCGGCGTACTTCGCGACGGTCCGGAGGGTCTTCTTCTCCCCCGAGCCGCCGATCATGATCGGGAGATGCCGCTGGACCGGCGCCGGCGCATGACGGAGATCGTCGAACCGATAGCGACCCTTGCCGTCCGACGTCACGGACTTGCCATCGAGGACGGCACGCATCGCCGAAACGGATTCGTCGAGCCAGTCGAGCCGCTGCCCGAAGCCGGCCCCGAACTCGATCCCGTGAGCCTGGTGCTCGAGGTCCATCCACGCGCCACCGATGCCGAGGATCGCGCGCCCGCCGCTGATGTGGTCGAGGGTCGCCGCGAGCTTCGCGACGAGCCCCGGATTGCGGAACGTGTTGGCGCCGACGAGCAGCCCGAGCCGCGCCCGCTTCGTCACGGCGCCGACGGCTGCGAGACTCGTCCAGCCCTCGAAGATCGGCTGGTACGGATCGCCGAAGATCGCGTAGACGTGATCCCAGGACCAGAAGTGGTCGTAGCCGAGATCGTCGATCTTCTTCGCGGCCGCCACGTACGCCGGCCAGTCCGTGGCCTGATTCCAGAGAAGGATGCCGAGCTTGACGTCCGTCATGTCGCCTCCGGGGTGAGTGGTTCCCCCGGAGTCTAGTGCGGACGGTCGGAATCTCCCCGCGTCAGACCGGTAGCGTCGCGATGTCCTGGCCGATCAGCTCCCGGTCCTCGGCTTCGGCTATCTGGGCGAGCGCCGCCTCCGCCTTCGCCTTCCATCGCGTCGCGGCGTCGAGGTCGCCCGACACGGCGGATGCTCGCGACATCGCCTCGTACGCGGACGCGAGCTCCCAGTCCTCTCGCTCCGGATTCGATTCGTTCAGCTCGACGCAGCGTCGCGCGTGCCACAGCGCCGGCTCGCCGCGCCCGAGAACGGCGTAGACGCGCGAGATCTGCCACTCGCCGCGGGCGAGGTTGACCTTCTCGCCGACCTCACCCCAGTGATATCGCGAGGCGTGCGCGGCGTGGATCATCTCGTCTGTTTCCTCGGGCGTGCGATCGAGCTTCTCGAGCAGCGTCCAGGTGTGATTGAAGAGTCCGACCGCGAGCGCGCGCCGAAGCGCGACGTCGACCTCGGGTGGGCCCGGTGGCTGGGACACGATCGGCTCCTTCCGGTTGACGACCTGCGAGACGTGGTGGAGGACGCGCTGGAGTTGGAACGAGCGGGCTTCGATGCGGGCGCGATGCGCCGCGAGACGCCGGCGCTGCTCGGCGGGGTCGTCCGCCTCGACGATCGCGCGAACCTCGTCGAGCGGCACCTCGAGCTCCCGCAACCGCGCGACCAGCCGGGCGGTCTCGAGCTGCGCGCGCCGGTACCGTCGATACCCCGTCACGTCGTCGACTGCCGCCGGCCGGATCAGGTCCAGCTCGTCGTAGTGCCGGAGCGCGCCGACGCTCAGCCCGGAGAGGCGGGCGAACCGTCCGATCGGCAGGAGCTCGTCGTCCATGCCGTCATCGTGAACCCTCGGGTCGGAGGAGAGTCAAGCGGCGTTTTTCGAGGCCGACGCGGGACGGCGCCGCCGCGCTGCGACGCGTCGCCGCGCCGGACGGCCGTCCGCGCCGGCGATCAGGCGTTGTCGAGCTCGCGCGAGATCGCGCGGAGGATGAACCGCGCCGCCTCGGCGCTCTTGCCGCCAAGCTTCTGGCCCTCGTCCTGCTCGAGCGCCACCATCAGGTCGCGGAGCATCAGATCGAGCGTCGGCGTGCGCTGGAGATCGCCGGCCGCGAACGCCACCTCGAGCCGCGCCACCGCTGCGCGCGCGTTCTCGACCGCGTGCCCTTTCGCGTCCATCAGCGCGCGGAACTCGGCGCGCGCGGCGTCGGCGGCCGGGCCGGAGGACGTCACCGTCCGGCTGATGACCCGCGCGTGGCCGACCTGCGCCGCTCCTCCGCGACGGGCTCGAGGCTCCCGGCGCGCCGGCGCTCGGTACGCCCGAAGGCGCGCTCGCGGACCGGAGCCGCCGCCGTCGGCTCGGCGGCGCCCTCGCGGCCTCCGTCGCGAGCCGGCGTCCGGGCC
Organism: Candidatus Limnocylindrales bacterium; assembly: GCA_036402715.1. Lineage (GTDB taxonomy): Bacteria > Chloroflexota > Limnocylindria > Limnocylindrales > CSP1-4 > JACDAV01. The sequence goes on along the minus strand of DASWSI010000090.1, from coordinate 2,024 downwards.
TGCCGCGCGCGCCACTCCGGCTCGAGGATGCTCATCGTGATCTCGTCCCACCAGCGGCCCTCGCGCCAGATCGCCTCGCGGGAGCGCCCCTCGACCGTGAAGCCACAGCTTCGATACGACCGAATCGCGCGCTCGTTGAACTCGAAGACGGACAGCGCGACGCGGTGGAGTCGCAGGGTCTCGAAGGCGTGCCGGAGCATGAGCCGCGTGGCTTCCGTGCCGTAGCCGCTGCCCCACGCATCCTTCTCGCCGATGGTGATGTGATACAGCGCCGAGCCGTTGTCGCCGTCGAGCTGGCTGAATGCGCAGCTGCCGATGAGCCGGTCCGTGGACTTGACGTGGACCGCGAGCGCGAGGGAGTCCGGACCAACGACGCGGGCCGCGAAGAATCGCTCGATCTCCGCCGGGCGCATCGGGCCTTCCTGGTAGCGCGTCAGGCGGGCGACCTCGGGGTCCGTGTACCACCGCTCGAACGCTCGGAGGTTGGCGGGCGTGTGCATCCTGAGGACGGTTCTCGTCCCCTCCAGCCGGTCCGGAAACCAGGAGCGGTGGGCCATTCGGGGTGACGGTATACCATCCCCGCCATGCGCCGCTGGAGCGAGCTCGCGGAGCGTGTCGCGGCCACCACGCGGACGTCGGAGAAGTCCACATTGCTCGCGGACGAGCTCCGCGAGCTGTCCCCGGACGAGCTCCCGATCGCCGTCGTGTTCCTCACCGGACGGCCGTTTCCGGAGACGGACCAGCGCGCGGCCGGCCTCGGCTGGGCGGCGATCGCGACGGCCGTGACGGCGCTTGCCGATGTACCGCGAAGCGCCCTCGGCGAGGCGTACGACCGATGGTCGGACCTCGGGCGCGCCGTCGAGGACGTCCTCGCCGCGGCGGGCCACGATCCCGATCCCGCGACATCGCCGACACTCCCCGAGGTCGCGGCCACGTACGCGGCGATCGAGACCGCGTCCGGCGCCGCGCGCAAGGCCGATCTCCTCCGCGGGCTGCTCGCGCGCTGCGATCCGCTGACCGCGAAGTACGTCGTCAAGGTGCTGTCCGGCGAGCTCCGGATCGGGCTCCGCGAAGGGCTCGTGGAAGCCGCGATCGCCAAGGCATTCGACCGCTCGCTCGACGCCGTGAAGTGGACGGGCATGCTGACGGGCGACGTTGGTCGGACCGCACAGCTGGCCCGCGACGGGACGCTGGACGTCGCGGCGCTGACCGTGTTCCACCCGATCAAGTTCATGCTCGCCTCGCCGGCGGAGGACGCGGACGAGATCGTCGGCCGCCTCGGGACACCGGTCTGGGTCGAGGACAAGTACGACGGCATCCGGGCCCAGCTCCACAAGGCCGGCTCGCGGGTCGCGCTCTACTCGCGCGACCTGCATGACGTCAGCGGCCAGTTCCCGGAGATCGTCGAGTCCGCGGTCGGGCTCCCGTGGGACGGGATTCTCGACGGCGAGATCCTCGCCTACCGGGACGCGACGGTCCTGCCGTTCCAGTCGCTCCAGGCGCGCCTCGGGCGGAAGAACCCGTCGGACGCGATCAAGGCGGACGTGCCGGTGATCTTCGTCGCGTTCGACCTGCTCGGCGTGGGCGGCGACGGCGACGACGAGGTCGAGCCGCTCCTCCGTGTCCCGCTCGACGAACGCCGCCGGCGGCTGGAGGCGCTCGCGCTGCCGCTCGCCGACGAGGGCGGACGCTTCGCGCTCTCGCACCTCGTCAGCGTCGACTCGGTCGACGGGCTCGAGGGAGCCTTCACCGGTGCGCGCGCCCGCCGCAACGAGGGCCTGATGGTCAAGGACCCGCGGAGCGGTTACTCGCCGGGCCGTCGCGGGCTCGGCTGGCTGAAGATGAAGAAGGCGCTTGCGACCATCGACTGCGTCGTCGTCGGTGTCGAGGTCGGCCACGGCAAGCGGCACGGCGTCCTGAGCGACTACACGTTCGCCGTCCGTGACGAGGAGCGCGGCCGGCTGGTCACGATCGGGAAGGCCTACAGCGGGCTGACGGACGCGGAGATCGCGGAGATGACGGCG
>DASWSI010000089.1:0-4322 GCA_036402715.1 Candidatus Limnocylindrales bacterium | reverse complement strand
CGGTGGAAGGCCGAAACCCTCAAGGCTCGATGTCGCGAGGAGGATCGACTCGCGGTACAGCCGGGCGAGCCGGTCGTCATCGATGCGCCCGAGGAAGCGCACGCGACTGCCGAGGCCCGCAGCTCCCACGAGTCGGTCCAGGTGGCTGCGCGCGCGAGGGGGCTGGCCGCCGGCGAATGCGAGCTCCGCGTCGATCCCGCGACGCACGAGCTCGGCCAGGGTCGCAATGGCGAGACCGGCACGCTTGTGCGGCTCCGCCGCCCCCACGAACAGCAGGCGGACTGCTCGCGTCCCCGGCGACGCGGAACGATCGCCGGTGCCGTTGCCGGCCGGGAGCGCAACGACGTGCGGTGGCACGACGGTCACCCTCGCCCTCGGAACGCCGAGCAGCGCCACGACATCGTCCGCCGTCGTCTCCGAGATGGCGATCACCCCGCCCGCGTTGCGGATCATCGCCAGGTAGCGGCGGTAGGCGACCCGGCGGTGGATCCGGATCGCCGCCATGACCGCGGCGTCGCGGAGGGGAATGAGGTCGTACACCGTCACGAGCGTCCGCGCCCGCCGCAGCGGTGACGCAGGCACGAGCGGATCCGTGTGGTGCCACAGGCGCGGCGGGTTGTTGCGCACGGCCACCCGGTCGGCGACGGACGCGACGAGGAAATCGAGATCCTGCGGCCGCCACGCCGCACGGCGAGTCCGCCAGACGGCTCCGGCCGCGGGCGCGCCCTGTCCGGTCCGGACGAGGGTGCCGATCCGCGGCCCGGTGGTAACCCAGTCCGCATCCCGGATGGCGTCAAAGAGCCCCTGCAGATACCGGCCGATGCCGCGGGCCCCGTGACCGCCGGCCAACGGCGTCGCGTCGATCCCCACGTCGACCGTCGCGTCAGGCACGGTCGCCATCGACGATCGCGATCAGGACGGTCGTCAGGCCGAGCAGTCGCTGCCGCACGATTCGAACGGTCGCCGGGTCGGGGTAGAGCGAGGCGAGGTCGCGAGCACCGAGCGGGTTGAGGGCCCCTTCGCCGGCCCATTTCCCGTTGCCGGTCCACCGCAGCAGCCGGTCGCGAAAGCGCCGCGGGAGCCAGTGGACGAACGGCAGGAGCGTGTGCGGGTCGATCGGGAACCAGCGGTTCGGCGTTGCGACGAAGCTCCGCTCGCACGTTCGCACGAGCTCGCCGACAAATCGCCGCTGATCGTCGCGACCGCCGACATGCTCGATCACGGCATTCGAGAATCCCACCGTGAACGACTGATCGGGGAAGGGGAGCGCGCGGCCATCCGCGGTGACGGCGGTCACGGAAGGGAAGAGACGCTGGAACTCCGGCAGCGGCCCGAGGCCGACGGCGGTGATCCGCTCCGGCCATGGATACATCGCCTCGAGGAAGTTACCGGACCGCCAGCCGGAGTCGGTGACGCCGACATCGAGAATCGTGTCGGACGGCCCAGGCCGGACCTCGGACTCGAAGCGGCGATATCGGATCCGTCGGGAGCGCGACGTCAACCGCGAAGTCAGGCGCCACAGCGGACCGCCCGGGGGCTGCTCGAGCATCTGGTCGCGCAGGACGGCGTCGCCTCATATCGTTCTGGCTTCGGCTGACAGGATAACGGCGGGGTGGAGGCTCGTTCGACCCGTTGGACCGGTCCCGGCACCCTTCCTGCGCTACCATCGCGGCGGCCGTCGGGCCATGCCAGGGAGAGGGAATGCCACTCGACGAGCCCGCGATCTCGATCGTCGTCAGCACGGTGCAGGGCTGGCCCGAGATCGAAGCCAACGTCGCGACCTGGGAGGTTGCAGCGGAGGCCGCCGGCGGCGAGGTGATCGTCGTCGATTCGAGTGGCAACCAGCCGCCGCCGACGGGCGCGATCCGGCCCACGACGTCGTGGCAGTCCGTGCCGGAGGCGTCGATCTTCCAGGGTCGCGGCGCGGGCTACGCGCTGGCGAAGGCCCCGATCGTCGCGGTCACCGAGGATCACTGCCGCGTGGCCCCGGACTGGGGCGTCCGGTTGCTCGATGCGTTCGCCGCCAACCCGAACGCCGCCGCGGTGGGCGGCAGCGTCGAAAATGCCGCGACCGAATCACTGATCGACTGGGCGAGCTATTTCGTCGTCCAGGCGTCGATCATCCCCCCGATCCAGTCCGGGCGCGTTGGCCGCCTGGCAGGAGCGGTCAACGTCGCGTACCGCCGCGAGGCGCTCGGCGGCCTGGACGACTTCGATGGGCTCGGGGCGATGGACGGGCTCCACCAGCGACAGCTCCGTCTTTCGGGCGCGGAGCTCGTGGCCGACGACTCGATCCGGGTGCGGCACGACCAGTCGCTCGGGTTCCAGGGGACGACGGCGATCCACTTCCACGCCGGTCGGACGTTCGCCGGCTTTCTCCGCCATCGGATGGACAGGCTGGCGTGGTTTCGGCTGGCGGCCGTGGGGCTCGTCCCCTGGGCGCGGTTCTTCCGCGCGGTCGCGCGAACGTCGTCCCGCGGCTATGCGCCAACAGTTGCGAGGGCGTGGCCCGCGATGCTGTGGCTCCTCTACTGCCAGGCGGCCGGCCACGTGGTCGGGTTCGCCGCCGGGCCCGGCGACAGCCCGCGGCGCGTTCAGTGACCCGCCCGCAGCGCCGAGCGCGACGTTTCAGTGACGGGGTGCACCGTTCCGGCTGAAGGCCGCAACCGGAGCGCCGCCCGCCGCGATCTCGAGCGCTGGGTGGGATCGGCGCGCCCGCTTCCGGCGCTCGCCATCGCGAGGAAAGCCGCGGCTTCGCCGGGCATCCAGGCCGTCCTCCTGCTCCGGGTGCAGATCGCGCTCGTGGAGCGGGGACACCGCTCGCTCGCGCGAGCCGTGTCGCTGCTCAACCTCCGGCTGACAGGAGCGCATTTCGGCGTCGGTTGCAGGATCGGTGGCGGGCTGCTCGTGCCACATCCGCAGGGCGTGATCATCGGCCAGGACGTCGTGATGGGCGAAAACTGCACGATCTATCACGACGTCGCGATCGGCGGGCGGTCGATCGTCGAGGGCCGCGAGGACGACCGCCAGCCGGTCATCGGCTCCGGCGTGATGATCGGTCTTCGTGCGTCCGTCCTCGGTCCGGTCGAGGTGGGTGACGGCGCGATCGTCGGCGCCCATGCGCTCGTGCTTCGGTCCGTGGCGCGCGGCGACACGGTTGTTGGTGTTCCGGCGAGCTCGATGAAGCGGCACACGCGGGGTGTCACGGTGCCGGACGCGAGCACGAGCACCGCCGCGCGCGCGTGATCGGTTGCGCCGCGCGCTCCGCGTGGGTCGCGCCCGGCAATCCTGGCCGCGGCGGTCGATGACGACGCCGGAGCTTCCCGCCGCGACAGACGTTCCCGCCGCTCCCGCGCCGCCGGACATCGACGCGCTCGGCATCCGCGCGATCGTCCAGCTGCTGATCCGGACGGTCGCGACGCGGGCGATCAGCCTCATCGGGACCATCGCGCTGGCACGGCTGCTGACGCCCGATGTCTTCGGCGTCTTCGCCGTCGTCACCGTGATCGTCACCTTCATCTCCGTCATCGGCGACTTCGGCATCAGCGTCGCCCTCGTCCAGCAGGACCACGAGCCCACGGACCTCGAGCTGTCGACGGCGATCGTCGCCCAGCTCGCGATCTGGTCCGTGACGTTCGTCGCCGTCTGGCTCGCCGCCGGGGCCATCCCGTCGCTCCGGCCCGACCTTCCGGCGGACGCTCCCGGCATCGCGCGGTTGATGGCCGTGGGGCTCATCCTTGCCGGCCTGCGGGCCGTCCCCGCGATGATGCTCACCCGGGTGCTCCGCTTCGGGCCGCTCGCGGCCATCGAGGTCGGACAGCAGATCGTCTACTTCGGCCTCGCCGTCGTCCTGGCGCGCGCGGGCTACGGCGTCTGGAGCTTCGCGATCGCCGCCGTTGCCCAGGGCGCGTTTGCAACAATCGTGGTCAACGTGGTCTGGCGCCGCTGGGTGGGACTCCGATTCGATTGGGGCGCTGCGCGGCGGCTCTGGGGATTCGGCGTGGGATTCCAGACCGCCCAGGGGCTGACGTGGGCGCGGGACGCGGTCGTGCCGTTCTTCGGCGGCATCGCCGGAGGCCTCACCGCGGTCGGGTACATGTCCTTCGCGTGGCGCAACGGGCAGCTCGTCGGAGCGGTCGACCAGATCGTCCAGCGGGTCGCGTTTCCGGCCTACAGCAGGCTGCAGCGCGACCCGGATCGCCAGGCCGAAGTTGCGCGTCGCGGCATCGAGGCCGTGATGTTTCCCGTCGCGGTCGTCCAGGTCTGGATCGTCGCAACGGCCGCGACGCTGGTCCCGGCCGTCTTCTCGGATCGCTGGGCCC
>DASWSI010000088.1:0-8333 GCA_036402715.1 Candidatus Limnocylindrales bacterium | reverse complement strand
GCCGTCACCGACCGCGACGACCGAAGCGACGGCGACGACGCCTCCTGGCTCACCGAGCGCGAGTGCCGTCACGGGCACTCCGTCGCCGTCCACGACCCCGGATCCCACGGCGCCTCCGTCGCCGTCATCGCCGCCGCCGGCAACCCCGGCTCCGAGCGTCGGCGCGACGCCGAGCCCCGACCCGACGCCAACTCGGGTCCCGCCCACGCCGTCGCCGTCTCCCTCGGTCGCGCCTTCGCCGTCGGCCGCGCCAACCCCCACGGGGATCGGCGCGGTCCGCGGCCTCGTGGACGGCTCGACGGCGACGATCGCGGGAACACTCACGACGGCGCTCGGCGCAGTCGAGTCGGGGCATGGCGGATTCGTCCAGGACTCGACCGGCGGCATCGCGCTGTACGTCGACACCCCGCTCGCGTCCGGGCCCCCGGCAGGGACGACGGTCGAGGCGACCGGTGTCGTCGACGACCGATACGGGCAGCGGACACTCCGCGTTGCCGCCGCCGACATTCTCGTCACGGGCGTCGCTGATCTGCCCGCTCCGCTGCGCATCGCGGCCGGAGGCGCATCAGAGCCGACGGAAGGGCTTCGACTGACCGTCACCGGCAGCACCGTCGGATCGCCGTCGTCGCTGGCCGACGGCATCGGCCTCATCGTCGACGACGGGACCGGCCAGCTCCGCGCGGTCGTGTCGCCGGCCGCCCTCGGCGGCTTGAGCATTCCAGCCGGAACCTCCGTCACGGTCACAGGGCCGCTCGGCCAGCGCGACAGCAGCGGGACAGGGCTCGCCGGGTATCGCGTCTTCGTGATGGAGCCGGGCGACCTCGTCGTGTCGGCGGCATCGCCGTCCCCATCACCGTCTCCGTCGGAATCCGCGGCTCCGGCGCCCTCGGCGTCCGCACTGCCGTCCGCGACCCCGGGCGCGACCGCGACGCCGTCGTCAAGCCCACGGCCGACATCGAGCCCATCTCCTGCGGCTTCCGCGACGCCGGCGCCAACCGCGTCGCCGACTCCCGCCGCGACCCCAACCCCGACCGCGACGCCAACTCCGAGCCCGGCCGCGATGACGATCGCCGACGCCCGACTACGCCCGATCGGATCGAACGTGACGGTGGCCGGAGTCGTGACCGCGGAAGCCGGTCGCCTGGGCGTACCCGGCGTCGTGGCAGTCGAGGATGAGACCGGCGCCATCGCCATCCGCGCCGCGGACGCGGTGATTCTCGTCCGCGGGACGCGGATCGAGGTCACCGGGACGCTTGCCGATCCGTACGGACAGCTCGAGATCCGGTCAAAGGCGGCGGCACGAATCGTCGGCCTCGAGACCGTCCCGGAGCCCGTGAGCGTCACGGGGATCGCCGTCGGGGAGGCCACGGAGGCGTGGCTCGTCTCGCTGAGCGGGACAATCGAGTCGAATGTCCGGAAAGGTTCCGGAGGCGATCTGGGGTTCGACCTCCGGACGGCGAACGGAGTGATCCGCGTCGCGATCGACGCATCGAGCCGCCTGACAACCGCGGATTTCGAGCAGCACGCGTCGTACCGGCTCACCGGCATCGTCGGCCAGCGGGCGACCAAGAAGGGCCGCCTTGATGGCTACCGGCTCTGGCTCCGCGACCGGTCGGACGTCGAGCTGATCGCGCCGGATCCGACGCCCTCGCCCAGCCCGTCGCCTTCCCCCTCGCCAAGCCCCTCGCCGCACCCGACGCCGAAGCCGTCACCGCACCCGACGCCGGTCACGATGCCGGTGGCACAGGCGGCGGTCACGAAGGACCGCCTCGTCTCGATCGAGGCGATCGTGACCGCGGAGACGTCGCTCCTCGACGCCAGCGGCCGGCGGCTCGTCGTCGAGGACGCGAGTGGCGCGATCGAGGTGTACCTCCCTGTCGGGGCCATCCCGGCGCGCGTCGGGACGCGGATCGCGGTGGGCGGCACGGTCGTCCGCGCGTACGCCGCTCCGCGCCTGAAGGCGACGGCGATCCGCCCGCTCGGCGGCGGCTCCCCGCGCTCGCCGCTCGAGCTTCGCGGCGCCCCGGGTCCCGGCCATGAGTGGCGGCTCGTGCGCGCCACCGGCACGGTCGCGGACGTCCACCGGCTCGGCGACAGGTGGCGCGCGGAGCTCGTCGTCGGCAGCGACCGAATTCCGGTATCCGGCCTCACCGGCGCGCATATTCCGGTCGATTCCCTCGTGGAAGGGCGCCGCGCGACCGTCACCGGCATCGTTCGGCGGCCGTACCCGAACGCCGCGGATCGCCGTTTTGCGATCGTCCCGCGCGGGTCGTTCGACATCGCCCTCGGTGGCCCGGTCACTGCGGCGTCGACCGCGGGTTCGGGTGGTGGCGGGCCGGCCCGCGGCGCAAGCGGGCCCGCGACGACCGCGGCCGCGACGCTCGACGTCGACCTTCGCGCGCTCGCCGCGAGCGTCGGCCGGACGGTCCGTGTCGGTGGGCTCGTCGTCGAGCAGACGTCCGACGGCGCGACCATTGACGACGGTACCGCGGTGGGCCGGATCGTCCTGGCCGGCCCGGCCGCCGACCTGATTCCGCTCCTCGAGCCCGGCGATGCGGTCAACGCGACCGGGCGCGTCGAACGGCGTGGGAAGGATGTCGTCGTGGCCGTCTCGGACCCCGCCGGGCTGGCGCGGATCGGGGACGCGACAGCGACACCTGAGCCCTCGGCGGAGCCATCGGCCGGTCCGTCGGCGGCCACCCGTCGCGAGGCATCGGTAGCAGGGACACGCGACGCCGGGAGGCTCGGGATGCCGGGCACCGCGGGCATCGCATCCCTTGTGCTGGTGTCGGCCGCGTCCGCCGCCGTGACCCTCCTTCGGCGGCGCCGGACCCGGCGGCGGCTCTTCGCGGCGGTCGCCGCTCGGTTGTCGAGCGTGTCCGGCACGACGTCGCCTGCCGCCACGCAGATGCCCGAGCCGACCCCGGACGGGACGCCGTGAAGGCCCCGTCGGGCCCCGGCCCACGCTCGATTCACGCTCAGATCGGCTTGACGCTCGCGAGAAGCCGGGGCTATCCTCCCCCGAGTTTCGCGCTCAGCGAACCCGCAGGTGATGAGGAACGAGGTTTTGCCGAACGCGGATCCCCGCGTCGCGCTCCCTGTCGGAGAACGGCAGTACCACATCGGACTTGGCCCCGGCGAACTGGCCGAGTACATCCTCCTCCCCGGCGACCCCGATCGAACAGCCCGGATCGGCGCGCGCCTCGACACCGTCGAGCTCGAGCACCGGCATCGTGAGTTCGCCACCGTCACCGGCACCTACCGAGGCCAGCGGGTCTCTGTCGTGTCGACCGGCATCGGCACGGACAACGTAGAGATCACGGTCGCGGAAATCCTCGCGATCACCGAGCGGCCGACGTTCATCCGTGTCGGCTCGTGCGGTGGTCTCCAGCCGGAGATGGCGCTCGGCGATCTCGTCATCACGACGGGCGCCGTTCGCCTCGAGGCGACGACCAGCTTCTTCGTTCATGACGGCTACCCGGCCGTCGCGGACTACGAGGCGGTCGTGGCATTGCTGGAGGCCGCGAATCGGCTCGGTCATCGCACCCACGTGGGATTGACGGCCACGGCGCCCGGGTTTTTCGGGGCGCAGGGCCGGCCCATTCCGCAACTTCCCATCCGCTACCCTGACCTCGCGGAGGACATGGCGCGCCAGCGCGTCATGAACTTCGAGATGGAGGCTTCGGCACTCCTCGTCCTTGCGGGTCTGGCTCGGTGTCGCGCCGGCGTGGTCTGTGCGGTGTACGCACAGCGCTCGACGGGCGACTTCGTGACCGGGGAGGCGAAGGACAGGGCGGAGGCCGCATGCGTGGAGACGGGGCTGGAGAGCCTCCTGATCCTCGCGGAGATGGATCGCCAGAAGCGGCGAGCCGGGACGGACCGCTGGTGGCCGTCCCTCTGGAGCAGAGAGTGAACGGTGGACGTGGGACGAGGGTTCCCGCGCCATGCGACTGATCGAGGAGGCAACCCGATGGCCGAGGCGTATTGCGTCAAGGACAAGCAGAAGGTCGAAGTCCAGAACGCGCAGAAGATCACGATGAAGAACGGCAAGCCAGCGCTTCAGGGCACGTGTCCCAAGTGCGGCGGCAAGGTCTTCAAGATCGGCGGCTGACGAACCAGCCGCGGAACACGCGAACATGACCCCCGCCGGGCAACCGGCGGGGGTCTCGCCTTGAATCCGGTCCGTGATGCGCCCGCCAGGAGGTCGCCGATGTCACCCGCCACGGACACCGTGCCCGTGAACCGTGACCGGCACGCGACGTCACGCGGCCCGGTTCTGGCGCTCGATCTCGGCGCGAGCAGGATCCGCGCAGCCGTCGTCGCGCAGGACGCCAGGCTCCTCGCGCGCGGCGAGCGTCGGACGCCTGGGGCCGACGGACCGGCGGCGGTCGTCGAGGCCTGCATCGCGCAGCTTCGGCAGGTTCTGGCCTCGGTCGACGACGCGACGCGACGTGGGATCGTCGGCGTCGGGATCTCGGCGATCGGGCCCGTCGATGCCGCGAGCGGCACGATCATCGATCCGCCGAACGTCGGCCCGGGGTTCGTCAACGTCGCGATCGGTCCGTCGGTCGCGGACGCCCTCGCGCTGCCAGTGGTTGTCGAGCGCGACACAAACGTGGCCGCGCTCGGGGAGCAGTCGTTCGGGGCCGCCCGCGGGGCACGGGATTTCCTCTACATCACGGTGTCGACGGGCCTCGGCGGTGCGATCGTGGCGGGCGGCGAGCTGTATGGCGGCGCCGATGGTGGCGCCGGCGAGATGGGGCACGTTCCCGTCCAGCTCGACGAGCCACCGTGCGGCTGTGGGGGCGCCGGACACCTCGAGGCGCTCAGCTCCGGGAGTGGGATCGCCCGGCAGGCGCGGATCGCCGTCGAGGCAGGTCGCGCCCCGGGCCTCGCGGCGGTGGCCGATCGTGTCGCGCCCGAGCCGCTCGAGGCGCGCCACGTCGCGGAGGCGGCGGACGCCGGTGACGCGGACGCGGCCGCGATCATGGAGCTTGCACGCCGCTCGTTCGCGGCCGCGATCGTCGGCTTCGTCAACGTCTTCAACCCGGAGCTGATCGTCGTCGGTGGCAGCCTCGCCCGCGCGCAGGGGGACCGCTGGCTCGATCCCGCTCGGCGCGAGGTGGAGCGAATCGCGTTCACGATCCCGCGCCGGCGGGTCCGGATCGTCGCGGCCGCGCTCGGCGACGACGTCGGGCTCGTCGGGGCGCAGCCGCTGATCGCGCTTCGGGGCGGCTGACGAGGCGCACGGGAGCGCCTCCGCCCGCGCCGGCCGCTCCGGAGGCAACCGCGCTCGGCCTCGGTGCGCCGGCCGTGACGCAGGCGGCCGCCGACACGCGCCCGGGTGACAACCGGCCGCGCTCTCCGCGCTGACAGCCGCCGCGGGCTGCGGCCAACCTGCCCGATCGGAGCGCGGAAGGCCCTCTGGTAGAATCGATGCCCATTCCCGAGACGCCCAGCAGCTCCGCCGTCCGCACGAACATCGGTCGCCGCGGTCGGTGACGGCGCCGCGGCGTGCATCTCCCCGGACGGCCGAACGGGCGCCGGGGACACCACATCGACGAATCCGCCACGGCCGGCCCGCCGTGCGGTCACCAGGAGGTCAGGCGAGATGGCAGTCCGCGTCGGCATCAACGGCTTCGGCAGAATCGGTCGCCAGTCGCTCAAGGCGATGATCGAGCGGACGCCGGAGGTCGAGGTCGTCGCGGTCAACGACCTCGTCGACGCCGAGATGAACGCGCTGCTGTTCAAGCACGACTCCACGTACGGCGCGTACGCCGGGTCGGTCGAGGCACGGAACGGCAACCTCGTCATCGACGGCCGCGAGATCCGGATCCTCGCGGAAAAGGATCCGGCGGCCCTGCCGTGGGGCGACCTCGGTGTCGATGTCGTCCTCGAGTCGACCGGCCTGTTCACGGATGCCGCGAAGGCTCGCGCCCACCTCGACGCGGGCGCGAAGAAGGTCGTCATCAGCGCCCCGGCCAAGGGCGAGGACATCACGATCGTCCTCGGCGTCAACGAGGAGCGCTACGATCCGGCCGCTCACAACATCATCAGCAACGCGAGCTGCACGACGAACTGCCTCGCGCCCGCCGCGAAGGTCGTCCACGATCTGCTGACGATCGAGCGCGGCCTGATGAACACGATCCACAGCTACACGAACGACCAGCGAATCCTCGACGTCGCGCACAAGGATCCGCGTCGCGCGCGAGCCGCCGGCCTCAACATCATCCCGACGACGACCGGCGCGGCCAAGGCTCTTGCCCTCGTCATCCCGGACCTCAAGGGCAAGTTCGACGGCTTCAGCCTCCGCGTGCCGACGCCGACCGTGAGCGTCGTCGATTTCACCGCCGAGGTCAGCCGGCCGACGAGCGTCGAGGAGCTGAACGACGCGTTCCGCAAGGCCGCGGCCGGCCCGCTCGACGGGATCCTCGGGGTGTCCGACGAGCCGCTCGTCTCGACGGACTTCCGCGGCGACTCGCGGTCGTCGATCATCGACGCCGAATCGACGATGGTGCTCGGCGGGACGATGGTCAAGGTCATCAGCTGGTACGACAACGAGTGGGGCTACAGCTGCCGCGTCGCCGATCTCATCGGCTACGTCGCGGCGCGCCTTGGCACGTCCGGCAGGACGGACGGCGCTCGACGGGCGACCGCCGCGACCCCGGCCTGACGGTCATCCGCCGGACGACGCGCGGCGACGCGCGCCCACTTCCAATCCACCCGCCAGCCTCCGCCGCTACTGCAGGTTCACGCCGAATGGACAAGCTCACCGTCCGCGACCTCGATGCGCACGACAAGCGCGTCTTCGTCCGCGTCGACTTCAACGTCCCGCTCGAGGACGGCCGCGTCACGGACGACTCGCGGATCCGCGCCGCGCTGCCGACGATCCGGCACCTCATCGCCCAGGGCGCGCGCGTGGTCCTCGCGAGCCACCTCGGACGGCCCGATGGCAAGGTTCAGGACGGCCTCCGCCTCCGACCCGTCGGTGAGCGGCTGTCGCAGCTCCTCCATCGGAATGTGCCGGTAACCGGCGACGCGCTCGGGCTCGGGACGGAGGACGCGATCAAGCGAATGCGGCCGGGCGACGTCCTGCTGCTCGAGAATCTGCGCTTCCACCCGGAGGAGGAGGCGAACGACCCGAAGTTCGCGGCCACGCTCGCCGGATACGCCGACGCCTACGTCAACGATGCGTTCGGAACGGCGCATCGCGCGCATGCGTCGACGGTCGGCATCCCGACGCTCCTCCCGGCATACGCCGGGCTGCTGATGGAGAGCGAGATCGCGGCACTCTCGAAGCTGCTCGAATCGCCGGAGCACCCGTTCGTCGCGATCGTCGGCGGCGCAAAGGTGTCGGGCAAGCTCAAGGTCCTCGACAACCTCCTCTCGAAGGTCGATCTCCTCATCCTCGGCGGCGGGATGGCGAACACGTTCCTCCTCGCGCAGGGCCGCTCCGTCGGGAAGAGCCTCGCCGAGCACAACATGGTCGACGAGGCGAAGCGGGTGATGGCGGAGGCCGAATCGAAGGGCGTTCGCGTCCTCCTCCCCGTCGACGTCATCGTCGCGAAGGAGGTGACCCGGGGCACCGAATACAAGACGCTCCCGGCCGAGAAGATCCCGGCGTCGTGGCACATCGTCGACGTCGGCAAGCAGACGCTCGTGCTCATCGAGGACGCGCTGAAGGACGCGCGGACGGTCGTCTGGAACGGCCCGATCGGCGTGTTCGAGATCCCGGTCTTCGGGGCCGGGACGCGGCACGTCGCGCGAATCCTCGCCGACAAGGCCGTCGCAGGCGCGACCGTCGTCGTCGGTGGCGGCGATTCCGTCGCCGCGGTCCAGCAGCAGGGCCTCGCCGACAAGATGACCCACATCTCGACGGGCGGCGGCGCCTCGCTCGAGTTCCTCGAGGGCCGCGAGCTCCCCGGCGTCGCCGTCCTGCTCGACCGACCGGCGCCGGAGCCCGCCGCGAAGCCGCGACGCCGCGAGGCGGCGGCAGCCAAGGGCAAGGCGTGAACACCGCGATCGAGGTCGTGGACGCGCGCGAGATTCTCGATTCGCGCGGCAATCCCACCGTCGAGGTCGAGGTGGCACTGGACGACGGGACGTTGGCCCGTGCCGCCGTCCCCTCCGGCGCCTCCACCGGCGCGTTCGAGGCCGTCGAACGCCGGGACGGGGACAAGTCCCGCTACCTCGGCAAGGGCGTCGAGCAGGCCGTCACCGCGGTGATCGACCAGATCGGGCCGGAGCTGCTCGGCTTCGACGCGACCGACCAGCGCCTGATCGACCAGGCGATGATCGACATGGACGGCACCGACAACAAGGGCTCCCTGGGC
>DASWSI010000087.1:0-4976 GCA_036402715.1 Candidatus Limnocylindrales bacterium | reverse complement strand
GACCGGCACCCGCCCCACGCCGACCGGCCGCCGCAAGTCGGCGATCCCGGTCATCGAGATCGCCCGCGCGGCGAAGAAGGACGAGGCGATGGCCGGGCTCGAGCGCTGGATGGCGCGCCACGCGGAAGCGGCGAAGCATCTCGAGCCCGCGGACACGCTCGTCGACGGCATGCGTGGCCGATCCGCTGTCTGGTACCGCGTCCGCGTGAACCTCAGCCACGTCCCGGAAGCGGACCGTCCCGCGCAGGAGCCGCTCGACCCCGACTACGACCCGTGGGCCGGCTACGAGTGGCCCGACCGTGCCGGCCAGATCGAGCGCGCGCCACGGAAGAAGGCGTCGAAACCCGACGCGGGGTAAGGGCGCGAGAACTCGCCGCTACCGCCCGAAGATCTCCCCGATGAGATACGGCGCGGTCTCCTCGAGCTGGTCGTAGCGGCACTCGGCCGGCGGCTTGTCCGGGCGCCAGCGGCGGAACGTCGTCGCGTGGCGGAACCGGTCGCCCTGGAGGTGGTCGTACGCCACCTCGGCCACCCGCTCGATCCGCAACGGCTCCCAGCTGAGGTCCTTGCCGCGATTCCAGCGTGACGTGGCACCGGGGAGTCGCTGCCCCGACGCGTCCGCGGCGCCCGCGGACGCCCATTCGGCCCATTCCTGCCACGGGTGCCCGTCCGAGGCCCCGGCCCGCAGCGGCTCGAGCTCCTTGACGAGCGCTTCGCGGCGATCCCACGTGAACGACGACGTGATCCCCACGTGGTGGAGCCTGCCCTCGTCGTCGTAGAGCCCCAGCAGCAGCGACCCGACGTGCGTCTGTGGGCCGTTCTTGTGCCACCGAAACCCCGCGACGACGCAGTCCGCCGTCCGCGCGTGCTTGATCTTGAGCATCGCCCGCTTCCCCGGCTGGTACGGCGCGTCGAGGCGCTTCGCGACCACGCCGTCGAGTCCCGCTCCCTCGAACCGCCCGAACCAGTCCTGGCCGATGGCGCGATCCGTCGTCGCCGGGGTGAGGTGGACGGACGCGTCGGTTGTCCCGATCAGGCTCTCGAGCCGCGCTCGGCGGTCCCCCTGCGGCACCTTTCGGAGGTCCTCGTCGCCGACGGCGAGCAGATCCCAGGCGACGAACGAGGCCGGCGTCTCCGACGCGAGCATCGCGACACGCGACGCCGCCGGGTGGATCCGGAGCAGCAGGCTCTCGAAGTCGAGCCCGCCGTTTCGGGCGATGACGACCTCGCCGTCGACGATGCAGCGATCCGGCAGGCTCGCCCGAAGTGGCGCCGCGAGCTCCGGAAAGTAGCGATCGAGCGGTTTGAGGTCGCGGCTCTGCGTGTACACGTCGTCGCCGTCGCGGAAGACGATCGCCCGGAAGCCATCCCATTTCGGCTCGAACAGCCAGCCGTCACCCGGCGGGAGCGCGTCGACCGCCTTCGCGAGCATCGGTTCGAGCGGCGGAAGGAAGGGGAGGTTCACGCCCCCGAGTGTAGGCGGGCGACGCCGCTCAGCGCGGCGGCAGCGTCGCGAGCGCCTGCCGCGCCAGCTGACGCGACAGGTTCCAGGCGGCAGGGTCGCCGGCGGGAGCGTCCCGGTCGAGGCGCTCCTCGAACTGTCGGAGGCTGACGAGGACCTGCGCCCGGGACACGCTCGACAGCTGCGGAATCGCGGCGACGAGCTCCGGGATCGCATCTGACTGGAGCGTCGCGAGGTATTCCGTGTCG
This sequence comes from Candidatus Limnocylindrales bacterium, assembly GCA_036402715.1. Lineage (GTDB taxonomy): Bacteria > Chloroflexota > Limnocylindria > Limnocylindrales > CSP1-4 > JACDAV01. The sequence continues at coordinate 3,266 of DASWSI010000087.1, read as the reverse complement.
ACCGGCACGCGAACGCCGCCGGACACGGTGCCCGGATCGGTGGCGCGCTCGAGGTTTCGGGCGGTCGTGTACGCCTGCGGTCCCACGGCATTGATCGCGATAAGAACCACGACTCCTGCCGCAGACACGGCGTGGGGCAGCCACCGGCTCCGGTCGCCGGCGACGACCCATGCCGCCGCGGCGAGGGACAAGGCGAGAAAGCCGATCGACGCGACGACGTAGAACCGCAGCTCCGTCCAGCCGTACGTGTCCTGATACAGCCGAAGCCGGAGGAACGACGACGCCAGGACGACGGCGCTGAGGCCGACGAGGAGGAGCATCGCGACGACGTACGTCCTGGGCCGCGCCGTCACCGCGCTCTCGAATCCGCCGATGAGGGCGCCGACGAGGACGACGACCGCGAGCAGCTCGAAGAACCCGCGCCGCGCGTAGTTCGCATACGTCAGCCCGCCGGCCGCCACCGTGTCCTGGCCACCGAAGAGGTACGCGAGCTGGAGGACGACGAAGGCACCGAAGAGCACGTCGAGCGCGACGAGCACCGTCAGGGCTTCGGTCGCTCCGAGCCGGCGGAGGGGCATCGACGGCGCGCTCGCCGCTGCACCGAGCGACCGGGCTTCGAGCTCCGGGTCCCCGGACGCGACGAGCCACAGAAGTCCCGCCGCGATCCACGCAACGCCGAGGACGACGACGCCACGAGCCCAGACCTCGTCGAGGTTGATCTGGAAGCTGAGCGTCCGCCCGGCGAGCGAGGCAAAGATGGGGTCCGCGGCCGCGAAGAGCACCGCGAACACGACGACGATCGGAAAGCCGATGAGGATGCCGCGAGCGATCGGCGCGAGGATCGCGAGCCTCCGCGACGGCGCGCGACGGCCCCACGCGGATCGGCGGATCGCGTTCAGGACCGCAGTCGCCCCGAGCCCTGCCGCGACGGACACCTCCGCTGCGAGGAGGAGCCCCGCGGCGAGCGTTCGCCTCGTCACGGCGGCGCCGGCGAGCGACGCAATCGACGCGCCGACGAGGGTGACGGCGGCGATGACGTCGATCGTCACGAGAGCGGTGTCGGCCCGGATCGCGACGAAGGCTGCGAAGAGCAGCGCGGCAGGAGCCAGCCAGAGGTCGAGGCTGTCCATGCGTCGTCCGGACGGGCGCGTCGCGACCGCGGCGGCGAGCACGGCCGCCACGACGATCGCGACGTTGATCCCGAGGGCGTGGCGGTCCACGAGCAGCTCGGCGGCGAGCCCGATCGCGACGGCGAGGGCAGCGATTCGGGCGGCGAGACGATCCTTCAAGACGGCGACTCCCTTGGCTTCCAGGCTGCGGCGCTCGGACGGGCCATCGATGGGACGTGTGGCGCCGGACTCCGGCATCCGGGGCATTACCGGCGAGGAACCCCGCGGCTACCCTCGGCGTCCGACCCGGTGCCGCAGCCGCGGCCCGTGCCACGTTTCCCGAGGTTCGTCATGTCACGAACGCCGTCGTTCCGCCTGCTGGCTGCAGCCGTCCTGCTCGTGACCGCCGCGGTCGCCGGGTGCGGGAGTGCGACCACGATCCTGTCGAAGGTCGGGAGCTCCATCGGCGATTCGGGCGGCGCCGCGGCAGGCGCGCCCGCCGCCGGCGGCTCGACGGGCTCGGACGGCTCCGGGAACGGCGGAAACGGGTCCAACGGCGGCAACGGATCGAATGGCGCCTTCAAGGACGACGCGAAGATCGTCCGGACCGGGACGCTGTCGTTGCAGGTCAAGGACCTCGATGCCAGCCTCGGCGCCGGCCGCGACGCGATCCTCGCCGCTGGCGGCTACGTCGGCGCCTCGCGCCAGACGAACGACGGCGATCGGTCCGTGGCTTCGATCACCTACCGGATCCCGGCGGATCGCTGGGAGCCGACGCTCGCGACGCTCCGGAAGCTCGGAAACGTGCTTGGCGAGCAGACTGATGCCATCGAGGTCACCGGCCAGATCATCGACCTCAAGGCACGGATCGACAACCTCCGGGCAAGCGAGGTGGCGCTCCAGGGGATCGCTCAGAAGGCAACGAAGATCGCGGATGTGCTCGAGGTCCAGGCTCGGCTGACCGACGTCCGTGGCCAGATCGAGCAGCTCGACGGCCAGCGCGCGCACCTCGAGGACCAGGCCGGCCTCGGAACGCTGACCGTCACGTACGGTCTCCAGGTCAACGCCGTGACGGAGGCCGCCAAGGGCTGGGACGCGGGCGACGAGGCGGGTCGCGCGACGGCGAGCCTCGTCAACGTGCTCCAGGCGGTCACGTCGGCCGGGATCTGGTTCACGATCGTCTGGCTGCCGATCCTCCTCATGCTCGCGCTCATCACGTTCGTCGTCGTCTTCGTCCTTCGCCGCCTCGGCATCCTCACCGGGCCGACGCGGACCGCGCCCCCGGCCGCACCGCTCGAGGCCTAGCCGCCGAACCGCCCCGCGGCGACGCGACGGGGCGTGCCACGATGAGCTGGTGACGGACCAGCGAGATCGGTACGACCGCGTCGCCCGGGGCTACGCGCGGTGGTGGGCGCCGGTCCTCGCGCCCACGGCGGTTCGCGTCCTGGATCGCGTCGCGGGAATCATTGACGTGGGCGCGACGCGGCTGCTCGACGTCGGGACGGGGACGGGAACGCTCGCGATGGCCGCGGTGGAGCGCTGGCCGGCGGTCCACGTCACCGGAATCGATGCGTCCAGCGGGATGGCGAACGCGGCTGCGGCCGAGGCCGACGGGCGGCTGTCACCCGCGGATCGCGCTCGGTACGACGTCACCGTCGCGTTCGCGGACCGCCTGCCGCTCGAGGAGGCATCGTTCGACGCCGCTGTCTCGTCATTCGTCCTCCAGCTCGTCCCGAGCCGCACCGCTGTCCTGCGAGAAGTTCGCCGGATGCTCCGCCCGGGCGGCAGGTTCGCTCACGTGACGTGGGTCGAGGGAGGTTCCGAATTCCGCCCGGACGCGGAGCTCGATGCGGCGCTCGATCGGATCGGGATCGGCGGGCGAGAGCCGGAGGGGCGCCGCGGCGACTACCGGTCCGCGGCGGCCGCCGGCGCGGAGCTGCGGCGAGCCGGGTTCCGCGGCGTCGAGACGGAGCCAGGCGAGCTCGTCCACCGCTTCGGCCTCGACGAATACGTGTCGTTCCTCGAGGAGTTCGACGAGGAGGACACGTTCGCCGGCCTCGCTCGCAAGACGCGGGACGACCTGCGGTCGGACCTCAAGAGGCGCCTTCGTCGACTACCTGAGGAGGCGTTCGACCTTCGCCTCCCGATCGTCACGGC
>DASWSI010000086.1:0-5237 GCA_036402715.1 Candidatus Limnocylindrales bacterium | reverse complement strand
GCGGTCGACGAGCTCGTCGAGGTGACCCCGCTGTCGATCCGGCTCCGCAAGCGGAAGCTGTCGCAGCACGACCGGCGGCGCGAGCGCGGCCGCGAAGAGGACCTCCGCCGGTCCGGCTAGTCGGCGCCTGGCTGCGTCCGCCTCCGGGTCGGCCCCGCGCCCACGTGCGGCACGACCGCGGCGACCTCGAATGGCGCATTCGCGGCGTCGAGGGGCTCGATCGTCGTGGCGGCCACTCGATCCGGCGGCGGATCCCAGCTCCACGCGACGTCGTTCTCTTCCTGGACGCCCTGTGGCCAGCCCGGATTCCCGACCGTGCCCGGCGTGAACGCGGCGGCAACGACGCCGGGGCCGCGGCGCGCGAACCAGGCGCCGGCGATCCCGACCGGGGCGGCGGCCGCGAGCAGCACGACGACCGACAGCAGCACGTCCACTACCAGCCCCCGCCGCGCCGGCTCGACCCGCGGCGCAGATGCGGGGAGACGGCCGTTCGCGCCGGGACGTCATCGCGCCGCAGCCCGTCACTCTCCGGAGTGACCTCCGCGGATCCGCGGCGCCACGACCACGCCGGCGGCGGGTCGTCCTCCTGGACGCCATGCGGCCACTCGAGGGCCGGCGATCGATACATCCCCGCCAGGTGATCCGACGCGCGCCCGAACACGTGCCACGCGAAGGCGATCATGCCCGCGACGAGCAGCGCGATCCCGGCGAGTGCGGTCACGAGGTCCACGGCCAAACCTGTGCAACGAGGTCGTCGCCGATTCTACGCCGGCCTCCCGTTACCCCTGGCGATAGCTCGGCTCCGACGCCTGCTCGCGCCGCCACGCCATGTGGAGCAGCACCGTCGCCCACATCCGGTACGGGCGCCACGCGGCGGAGATCGCATCGAGCTCGGCGTCATCGGGGGGAGCGGCAAGCTCGTAGAACGACGCGACGGCGCGGCGGCTGATCTCGTCGCCGCGCGGAAGGCCGTCGGCCACGCCACACCCACGAAGGAGAACCGCCTCGGCCGTCCACTCGCCGACGCCGGGCAGCGTCCGGAGCGTGGCGAGCGCGTCCGCCTCCGGCAGCGACCGCAGTCGCTCCGTGTCGAGGACGCCATCGAGCGCGGCCTGCGCGAGCGCGCGGACCCGGGTGACCTTCACCGCGCTCAGTCCCTGGATCGCCTCGACGTCGGCGAGCCGCTGCGGCCGCGGAAATGCATGGACGACCCGGCCACTGATCTCGACCGTGTCGCCGAGCTCCTCCGCGAGCCGAGCCTTCACCGCCCGTGCCTGCCGCATCGCGATCCGTTGGCCGATGACGAATGACGTCGCCGCCTCGTACGCCGAGTAGAAGCAGACCGGCCGAAGGAATCCGTATCGCTCCTGGAGCCGCCCGATCACGGGATCCCGGCGTCCGACCTCCGGCCAGCCCGTCCCGTCGTGATCGAGCGACAGCGACCTCGCGGCCTGGCGCTCGGCGACCGCCACGTCGACCTTCCCGCTCGTCCCGACCTCGCCGCGAATGACGCCCCTGTCGTCCTGCCACGCGTCGACGGCGGCGCTGCCGCTCCAGCCCTCGACCGGGAACGCCATGGCGATCCCGCGCTCCGTGCCGTCCGCGCCGATGCCTGCGGCGAATCCGCCGGCAAAGTCCTTCGCGGTCGAGAGCTCGAACGGACCGCGCGGCTGGATCGAGAACGTTGTCACGGCCGCAGTATCAACCCGGCCGCGGCAGCGCGGTGGCCCGCAGGACGCCGCGTACAATTCCGGGCATGGCGATCTACCTCGACCATGCCGCGACGACGCCGATGCGCCCGGAAGTCCTCGACGCGATGATGCCGTTCCTCACCGAGGCATTCGGGAATCCCAGCTCGGCGCACGCCTTCGGCCGAACGGCCCGTGCGGCGCTCGACGAGGCCCACGAGCGTGTCGCTGCGCGCCTCGGAGCCGAGCCGCGCGAGATCGTCTTCACGTCCGGTGGGACCGAGGCGAACAACCTCGCCCTGAAGGGCGCGGCGTGGGCCGGCAAGTCGCGTGGCCACCGGATCGTCACGACGGCCATCGAGCACCACGCCGTCGGGCACACGCTGAGGTACCTCGAGAAGTTCGGGTTCGAGATCACGGAGCTGCCGGTCGACCGCTACGGCCGCGTCGATCCGGACGCCGTCGACCGGGCGATGGGCGACAAGACGATCCTCGTCAGCATCATGCTCGGCAACAACGAGGTCGGGACGGTCCAGCCGATCGAGGAGATCGGGCGTCGGATCCGGGCCCGGAAGGGCGTCCTGTTCCACGTCGACGCGGTCCAGGCCGCCCCCTACGTCGAGCTCGACGTCACGCGGCTCGGAGCGGACTTCGTGTCGATCGCGGCGCACAAGTTCGAGGGCCCGAAGGGAACGGGGGCGCTGTACGTCCGCCACGGCACGCACATCCTCGCCCAGCAGCATGGCGGGACGCAGGAGCGGCATCGCCGGGCCGGAACGGAGAACGTTGCCGGCGCGGTTGGGCTCGCGGCGGCCTACGACCTCGCCTGCGCGGAGCGTGCCGCGACGAACGCCCGGCTCGAGCGGCTCCGGACGCGGCTCGCCGCGGCGATCCTGGCGGTCGACGGGACGGAGCTGACGGGCCACCCGACGGACCGGTTGCCGGGACTCCTGTCGGTCATCGGGCGGAACACGGACGGTTCGGCGGTCTCGATGTCGCTCGACCTCGAGGGCATCGCCTGCTCGGTCGGTTCGGCCTGCACGACGGGATCGACGGAGGTGTCGCACGTCCTGACGGCGATGGGCTATCCCGAGGAGGAGGCCCGCGGCGCGCTTCGGCTGTCGCTTGGCCGGACCACCACGGAGGCGGAGATCGACACGGCGACGGAGGTCGTCCCGCGGACGATCGCGTCGATGCGCGTCGGGGCGGCGTCCGTCGCGGCAGATCCCCTCCATGAGGGCGTCCGCGCGTGAGCCGCGTCCTCGTCGCGATGTCGGGCGGCGTCGACTCATCGGTCGCGGCGGCCCTGCTCCACGAACAGGGCGAGGACGTCGTCGGCGTCTGGATGCGGCTCCACGACGTCGCGGACACCTACTCCGAGTTCAAGAAGAGCTGCTGCTCGCTCGACGCCGCGGATGACGCGCGTCGCGTCGCCGCCCAGCTCGGGATCCCGTTCTACGTCATGAACCTCGAGCGCGAGTTCGATGCTGGCGTGCTGCAGCCGTTCCTCGACGCGTACCTCGATGGCCGGACGCCCAGCCCCTGCATCGACTGCAACACGTACGTGAAGTTCGGGGCGCTCCTGGGGCGGGCGCGGCATCTCTACGAATGCGACGCCGTCGCGACGGGGCACTACGCGAGGCGCGGCGTGACCGCGGACGGCCAGGCGCGATTGCTCCGTGCCCGCGACCTCGAGAAGGACCAGACGTACTTCCTCTACGGGCTGCGCCAGGACCAGCTCGCCCATGCACGCTTTCCGCTCGGCGAGCTGACGAAGCCGGAGGTTCGAGCGATCGCGACGTCGCTCGGGCTCGTCACGGCGGACAAGCCGGAGAGCCAGGAGATCTGCTTCGTCCCGGGCGGCGACTACCGCACGGCGCTCCGCGACCGGGCCGGCTGGCAGCCGACGCCGGGCCCACTCCTCGACGCCGACGGGACGAGGGTGGGGGAGCACGCTGGTTCCGCGGGCTACACCGTCGGACAGCGGCAGGGCCTCGGCGTGGCGCTCGGCCAGCCGCGCTACGTGTCGCGGATCGACCCGCTGACGAACACGATCCAGCTGGGGCGGCGGGAGGATCTCGAAACCCGCCGGATTGCGGTCGAGCGGGTCACGTTCGTCGCCGACTCGCCACCGGCCGCGGACGGCTTTCGCGCCGCCGTCAGGATCCGGCACCGGACGCAGCCGGTCGCGGCCTGGGTTCGCCCGGCGACGCCACGCGAACCGGCCCGCGGCGGCCGCTGGGTCGTCGAGACGGACGAGCCGGTCTGGGCGGCGGCACCCGGGCAGGCGTGCGTGCTCGACGACGGCGACCACGTGCTGGGAGGCGGGCGGATCTCCGTCGCCTGAGCCGGCTCGCGGGATCCAGTCCCTATACTTCGGCGGTGACGATCGGCCCGGCACCCGTGCTCGCGCTCCTCGTCGGCGTGTTTCACACGGGGCTCTTCGTCCTCGTCCGCGGCTCCGCCGGCGGCCAGCTGCCACTCCTCTTCGTCGCGGCCGTGCTCGGGGCATGGGCCGGCGACGCGCTCGGGGCGCGGCTCGGCATCGACCTCCTGCGGATCGGCGATTTCCGGCTCGTGGCGGCCTCCCTGACGGCGTGGCTCGGGATCGCGATCGTCGCCGTCCTCGGGATCCTTGGACCGCAACGCCGCGCGGGAGTCGGCCGATGAGCGCCAGAGCGCCGCGCGAGGCGCGCTCCGTCGCCGAACGACTCGTCCCCGACGCGTTCGTGGGAGCGGACCACTCGCCGATCGTGTCGACGTTCATCCGCGGACTGACGACCGGGGCGCTGGTGGGAGCGGCCATCGCGGGCTCCGCGCTCGTGAGCCGGTATCGCCGTTCGAGGCAGCATCCCGCAGACACCGCGGGACCACCGACATCGGCGGGCGACCGGCGCGTCTGACGTCGCGTTCGCGGCTGTGTCGATGAGGTGGCTGCGGCTGCTTCGCGGGAGGCACGTCGCCGTTCGGCGCCGCACGGGATTGGCGCGTCGTTCCGTTCGGTACCATGGAGCCGATGGGGACCCCCGCGACCGAACACGATCCGCGGATCGTCAGCCTGCCGGCTGCGGAGATCCGGCGCCGATTCGTCGAGTTCTTCGCCGAGCGCCGGCACGTCGAGGTGCCGAGCGCGTCCCTCGTCCCGGCCGGCGACCAGACGCTGCTGTTCACGAACTCCGGGATGGTCCAGTTCAAGGACGTCTTCACGGGCGCGGAGAAGCGGTCGTACAACCGCGCCGTCGATTACCAGCGCGTCCTCCGCGTCGCGGGCAAGCACAACGACTTCGAGGAGGTGGGCCGGACACCGCGGCATCACACCTTCTTCGAGATGCTCGGCAACTGGAGCTTCGGTGACTACTTCAAGCGCGACGCGATCCTCTGGGCCTGGGAGTTCCTGACCCGCGATCTGGGCATTCCGGGCGAGCGACTGGCGGCGACGACGTACACCGACGACGACGTGTCGTGGAAGGTGTGGCGCGACGAGGTCGGCCTGCCGGCGGAGCGGATGGCGAAGTGGGGCGACGTCGATCGCGGCGACGACAAGAACTT
>DASWSI010000085.1:0-4762 GCA_036402715.1 Candidatus Limnocylindrales bacterium | reverse complement strand
CGTCGAGTACGACCCGGAGGCGAAGCGGATCGTCGGGATCAAGGGCGTGACCGCTTCGGAATGGTTCTTCCAGGGCCACTTCCCGGGGCTGCCCGTCATGCCGGGCGTCATCCAGGTCGAGGCGCTGGCCCAGACGATGGCGGTCTACGTCGCGAAGCAGCCCGGCTTCGGTGATCGAATCGGGCTGTTCGCGGGCATCGACGATTGCCGCTTCAAGCGGGTCGTGTCACCCGGCGACACGCTCCGTCTCGAGGTGACGATGGAGAAGCTCGGGTCGCGCTTCGGTCGCGGCCATGCGGTCGCGAGCGTCGACGGCGAGGTCTCGTGCGAGGCGAGGATCAGCTTCGTCATCCCGAGCGCCGGGGTCCTGCGCTGATGGCGCGCGTTGCGCTCTTCTCGGACGTCCACGGCAACGTCGCCGCGGTCGAGGCCGTCCGGAAGGCGCTCAAGGCCGTGAAGCCGGATGCGGTCCTCATCGTGGGCGACTTCGTCCTCAACGGGCCGGAGCCCGGCGCGACAGTCGATGCGATCCGCCAGCTCGAATCCGACGGTGCGCTCGTCGTCCAGGGCAACACCGATATCGCCGTCGCCGACTTCGACTACGCCGCGGCGTTTCCGTGGCTGAGTGACGGTGTCCCCGACACATTCCGGGCAGCCACCGAATGGGCGCACGACGCCCTCGACGATGCGCAGCTCGACTGGCTCCGACGGCTCCCCGCCGAGCGCCGCCTCTGGTTCGACGACACGCTCGTCCTCGCCTGCCACGGCTCGCCCGGCTCGCAGACCTCCGGTTTCGACCAGCATCTCGACCCGACCGTCGTCATCGAGCGCGTCGCGCGAACCGATGCCCGGGTGATCTGCTGCGGCCACACCCACGTTCCCGAGATCCGCGACTTCGGCTGGAAGCAGATCGTGAACGGCGGCAGCGCGGGCTATGCGTTCGACGGCGAAGCGACAGCGTCGTGGGCCGTCATCGACATCGACGGCGATGACGTGAAGGCGGAGATTCGTCGAACCGAGTTCGACGCGCTGTCCGTCGCGAACGCGATCTCCGCGCGTGGGCTGCCGGGCGACGTCTACCGTGCGGCGACCGTCCGGACCGGGAAGCTCGTCCGATGACGGCGCGAACGCACCCGCCGCGCCGCGTCGTCGTGACCGGCATGGGCGCGATCTCCGCACTCGGCAACGACGTCGCCTCGATGTGGGACGGCCTCGTCGCCGGCCGCTCCGGCATCCGTCGGATCGAGGCGTTCGACCCGTCGCGGCTCACGTCGCAGATGGCGGGCGAGGTGCGCGGCTTCGACGCATCCGGCGTCCTCGACCGCCGCGAGGTCCGCCGAACGGACCGCTACATCCAGTTCGGGCTCGTCGCCGCGCGCCAGGCGATGGACGCGGCCGGCGCCCCGGCGCGGCTCGAGGGTGAGCACGCGGAGCACACCGGCGTGATCCTCGGCACCGGACTCGGTGGTGTCGGGACGCTGATCGAGGGGATCACGACGAACGTCACGCGCGGGCCGGACCGGATGAGCCCGTTCTTCGTCCCGATGGGCATCCCGAACGTCGGCGCGGGCCAGGTCGCGATCAGCTTCGGGATGACGGGCCCGAACTTCACGACCGTTTCTGCATGCGCGACGGGCGGCCACGCGATCGGCGAGGCGTGGGAGACGATCAGGCGCGGCGACGCGGACGTGATGGTCGCGGGCGGTGCCGAAGCCGCGATCTACGAAGCGCTCATCGGCGGGTTCTGCGCGATGCGCGCGCTGTCGACACGAAACGACGACCCCGAGGCGGCGTCGCGGCCCTTCGACAAGGGTCGAGACGGCTTCGTCATCGGCGAGGGTGCCGGGGTCCTCTTCCTCGAGCTGCTGGAGCACGCGGACGCACGCGGCGTCGAGCCCATCGCCGAGATCGTGGGCTACGGCGCGACGGCGGACGCCTCGCACATCACGCTTCCGGCTCCCGGCGGGATCGGCGCCGTGCGTGCCGCGCGCCGGGCGCTCGAGAAGGCCGGCATGGCGCCGAGCGAGATCGACCACGTCAATGCCCACGCCACGTCGACGGCCGAAGGCGACCGCGCGGAGCTCCAGGCGATCCGAACGATCTTCGGCGACCACGCACCCAAGGTCGCGATCACCGCCAACAAGTCGATGCTGGGGCATACGCTCGGCGCGGCCGGCGCCCTGAGCGCGATCGCGACGATCCAGGCGATCAGGACCGGCTGCGTGCCGCCGACGCTGAACCTCGACACCCCGGACGATGCCGCGGAAGGCCTCGACATCGTCAGGGGCCAGGCCGCGCGGCGCGAGGTCCGGGCCGGGATGTCGAACTCGTTCGGGTTTGGCGGGCAGAACGCCGCGCTCGTGTTCCGGCGGTGGGAGCGATGACGGACGAGCTCGAGCCGATCGCCGGCGACGTGCCGTCGTCCGTGCCACCGGGTGCGATCGAGGCGGACGACTCCACTGAGGCGGCTGCGCCCGTCGTCACCGACGGCGGCGATGCGTCGCTCCTCGCGCTCATCGACCGCCTCGCCGGCCTGCTGGACCGCAGCGAGCTGAGCGAGCTCGAGGTCGAGGCGGGCGGGACGGCGCTCGTCCTTCGGAAGCCGGTGGCGATCGCCGCGCCGGTCGCGGTTGCGGCAGCGGCGTCAGCGCATGAGTCGGTCGCCGCGGCGCCGGCGGCCGATACTGCACCGTCGCGCCCCTCGGTCAAGGCGCCGCTGACGGGAATCTTCTACGGCGCGCCGGCGCCCGGTTCACCGCCGTACGTCCAGGCCGGCGGGGAGATCGCCGTCGGGCAGATCATCGGGCTGATCGAGGCGATGAAGCTGTTCAACGAGATCAAGTCCGACCTTGCCGGCCGTGTCGTCCGCGTCGTCGCGGAGAGCGGCCAGCTCGTCAAGGCAAAGCAGCCGCTCGTCGAGGTCGATCCGCTGTGAGCGGAGCGAAGAACGCCCACGTCACGGGGTGGGGGAGGTACGCCCCGAGCCAGGTCCTGACGAACAAGGATCTCGAGCGGATGGTCGACACGTCCGACGAGTGGATCGTGTCGAGGACGGGCATCCGGGAGCGACGCGTCGCCGCGGCGAACGAGACGACGGCCTCGATGTCCGCGGTCGCCGGCCTGCGCGCGATCCGGACCGCGGGCATCAGCCCGGACGACATCGACGTCATCCTGCTCGCGACCCTCACGCCGGACTACTGGATGCCGTCGACGGCCGCGCTCGTCAAGGAGGCAATCGGCAACACGAAGGCCGCCGCGATGGACGTCATGGCGGCGTGCAGCGGCTTCGTCTACGCATATGCCACCGGCCAGGCGTACATCCAGAGCGGTCTCGCGAAGCACGTCCTCGTCATCGGCGCCGAGACGCTGACGCGGTTCCTCGACTACACGGATCGCAACACCTGCATCCTGTTCGGCGATGGCGCCGGCGCCGTGGTCCTGTCCGCCTCCGACGAGCCGGGCGGCGGGCTCGGGATCGAGATGACGACGGAGCCGCAGGGCGCGTACATGATCTGGCTCCCGGCCGGCGGGGCGAAGGCACCGCCGTCCGCCGCAACGCTCAGGCGCGGCGAGCACTACGTCCGGATGGAAGGCAAGGAGACGTACCGGTTCGCGACGCGGACGCTCGCGACGACCGCGCTCGAGTCGATCCGCAAGGCCGGGCTGGAGCCCTCCGACATCGATCTCTTCATCCCGCACCAGGCGAACATCCGGATCATCGACGCGGTGGCGAAGGGCCTGAACCTGCCGATGGACAAGATGTTCGTCAACCTCGACAAGTACGGCAACACGTCGGCAGCATCGGTGCCGATCGCGCTCGCCGAGGCCGTCAACGAGGGTCGCGTCAAGGTCGGTGACAACATCTGCATCGTGGCGTTCGGAGCGGGCTTCACGTCCGGCGCCGTGACGATCCAGTGGACGGCGGATCCTGCCCGCGGCCCGGTGGGCGACGCGGCCGTCAACCCGGACGACGTGAAGGTCCGGCTCCCTGTCGACTGGGACTCGGTCGACCCGATCCCGGAGGCACTGTCCGCGCTCATGGCCCGGCCCGGCGGCCCGGACGTCCCGCTCGATGACGTCGTGCCCGGCGAGCCGGAGCCTGCGACGGGACCCGTGGCACGTTGACGGGCGGCCGGTCGTGATCGACCTCGGCGGCAAGAGTGCCGTCGTGACCGGGGGGTCGCGCGGGATCGGCAAGGCGATCGCCTTGCGGCTCGCGACCCAGGGAGCGGACGTCGCGTTCAGCTACCGCGGCAACGAGGCAGCGGCGAAGGACACCGCCGGCGAGATCGAGAAGCTCGGGCGGAAAGCCCTCGCGATCCAGGGCGACGCGACGGATCCCGCGTCCGCGGAGGCGCTCGTCAAGGCGGCGCTCGAGGCGTTCGGCAAGATCGACATCCTCGTCAACAACGCCGGGATCACCCGCGACGACCTGATCATGCGGATGAGCCATGACGCCTGGCGCGAGGTGCTCGAGACGAACCTGTTCGGCGCCTTCTACGCGATCAAGGCGGTGACCCGGCCGATGCTCAAGGCGCGCGGCGGCCGGATCGTCAACATCACGTCCGTCTCGGGGCAGGCCGGCCAGATGGGCCAGGCGAACTACTCCGCCGCCAAGGCGGGTCTCATCGGGCTGACAAAGGCGACGGCGCGCGAGCTCGCCTCGCGCGGGATCACCTGCAACGCCGTCGCGCCGGGCTTCGTCCTGACCGAGCTGACGCAGGACCTCCCCGACGCGCTCAAGGAGGAGATCACGTCAAGG
>DASWSI010000084.1:0-3483 GCA_036402715.1 Candidatus Limnocylindrales bacterium | reverse complement strand
GCGGCCGCGATCGAGGAGGCCAAGGTCATCGTCGCGGGTGGCCGCGGCATCGGCGGGAGCGACGGCTTCACGCTCGTGAAGGAGCTCGCGGACGAGCTCGGTGGCGTCGTCGGCGCGACGCGCGCGGCGGTCGATGCGGGGTGGATCAACTACAGCCAGCAGATCGGCCAGACCGGGAAGATCGTCAAGCCGAAGCTCTACCTCGCCCTCGGCGTGTCCGGGGCGATCCAGCACAAGGTCGGGATGCAGACGGCCGAATCGATCGTCGCCGTCAACCGCGATCCCGACGCGCCGATCGCCGAATTTGCCGACATCGTCGTCGTCGGTGACCTCTTCGAGTTCGTGCCGGCGCTCCTCGCCGAGCTCCGCGCGCGGTCGGGCTGACGCGGCGGCCCGCACGTGTTGCTTCTCGCCCAGCTGCTCGCTCTGACCGCGCTCATCGCCCTCGGGCTGTCGATCGCGATCGTCGTGCGGCGCGCGACGCAGCTCCTCGCGGAAACGCGGAACATCGACCAGTTCCGACGGACGGTCGCCGACCTGGCGGCACGGATCGAGACGTCGCTCGACGGCGTCGCGGCGCGAGTCGACGGGGTCCGCCGGCATGCCGTCGCGGCGGCGGAGGTCGTCGCCAATATCGAGGCCGCATCGGACGCGGTCGCCCGCTATGCCGAGGAGGCGCAGGCGCTGCACGGGCCCGAGGGCTCGATCGAGATCCGTGAAGCGATCGTTCTGGAGCTCGGGCACGCGGCGAGGGCGCTCGAGATGGTCGATCACGGCTGCGCGATCCTCGCGGCGGCGAGCATCGGCGGCCGGGAGCTCGAGGCACAGACGGCGATCAAGCGCGGCTATCTGAACATCCTGCACGCGCGGGAGGCGCTGGCGCGGGAAGCCGGCCGGGCGGCGGAGCTGGGCGGCACCGAGCGGACCCGCTTCTTTGCCCGCCGGAACGCCTGACGGGCGTCTCGCGGCCGCGGGTCACGCCTCTGTCCAGCGCAACATGTAGTGGTATCCTCGCGGTACACCACTACGCCTAGTGGTCGAAGCGAGACAGGAGACCGATGCGCTGTCCCCAATGCGGTGCCCGGGACACCCGAGTCGTCGACTCCCGCGACCTCGATGATTCCGCGACCATCCGCCGACGCCGCGAGTGCGGCGGATGCAGCGCCCGATTCACCACCTACGAGCGGGTCGAGACCGCCCGGCTCGTCGTCGTGAAGCGCGACGGCATCCGCCAGGAGTTCGACCGCGACAAGCTGGCGACGGGGATCCGGAAGGCGCTGACGCGGCGTCCCGTTGCGCTGACGGTGGCGGACCGCGCCGCGGACGAGATCGAATCGGAGCTTCGGGCGACGGGCCTGAGCGAGATCCCGTCGTCCCGCGTCGGTGCGATGGCGATGGAGAAGCTCCGCGGGATCGACCAGATCGCGTACATCCGGTTCGCGAGCGTGTATCAGAGCTTCGAGGACCTCGGCGACCTGAAGCGCGAGGTCGACAGCCTGTTCAACGACCGCGAGCCGGAGGGCTTCGGGGCGTGAGCGTCCTGTCGGATCGCGACATCCGAACCGCGCTCGAGCGCGGCGACGTCGCCATTCGGCCGTACGACCCGCACGATCTGCAGCCCTCGTCCGTCGACCTGCATCTCGACCGCAGCTTCCGGGTGTTCCGCAACAACCGCTATGCGTTCATCGACGTCCGGTCGCCACAGCCGGACCTGACGGAGCTGCTGAAGGTCGAGGACGACGAGCCGTTCATCCTCCACCCGGGCGAATTCGTCCTCGGTCAGACGCTCGAATGGGTCGAGCTCCCGACGGATCTCGTCGCCAGGCTCGAGGGCAAGTCGTCCCTGGGCCGTCTCGGGCTGCTCATTCACTCGACCGCGGGGTACGTCGACCCGGGCTGGAAGGGCAACCTGACGCTCGAGCTGTCGAACGTCGCCAATTTGCCGATCGCGCTGTATTTCGGGATGAAGATCGGTCAGATCAGCTTCTTCAAGATGTCGAGCCCGGTCGACCGGCCGTACGGCTCGAAGGACCTCGGGTCGAAGTACCAGGGGCAGTCGGAACCGACCGCATCCGCGTTCCATCGCGACTTCGCGAACGGCAGCGCCGCCAAGGCGGCCGGATCCGCCGAGGACGCGAAGCCGCGCTGAGCCGATGGCGCTGAACGACGCGGTCGACTGGTCGCGGGATCTGGGCGGCGGCGTCCGCGTCGCGCTCATCCAGGCGGGCACGTTCCGCTCGGACGCCGGGGCGCTGTTCGGCCCCGTGCCGCGGCTTCTCTGGGACCGGCTGGTCACGGATGAGATCGACAAGGAGAACCGCCTCCTCCAGGCGCTGAACTGCCTGCTCGTCGAGACGCCGGCCGGCCGAGTGCTCGTCGAAACCGGGATCGGTGAACGGCTCGACGACAAGGCGCGATCGATGCGTGGCTATGAGGGCCCGTGGATCGTTCCGGCGCTGCGGAGCGCCGGCTTCGATCCCGCCACGGTCGACGTCGTCGCGATGAGCCACCTCCACTTCGATCATGCCGGCGGCTTGCTCGCGGCCGATGGAGGGCGCGCGTTCCCCCGGGCGCGAATCGTCGCCCAGCGCGCGGAATGGGAGATCGCCCTCGGGGCGAACCCGCGGCTGGTCGCGAGCTACGTCCAGCCGGAGCTCGAGCTCGTGCGGGACTGGGGCGCGCAGGCCTGGGCGGACGGGGAGCGCGAGCTCGTTCCGGGCGTGTCCGTCGTCCCGACAGGCGGGCATTCGGCCGGGCACCAGGCGGTCGTCGTCCGCGGCGGCGGGGCAGGCCGCCGGACGGTCGCCTTCTTCGGGGATCTGTGCATGGGACCGTGGAGCGCCAATCCGCGCTGGGTGACGTCGTTCGACGACTTCCCGCTCGACTCGGTCGAGGTCAAGGCATCGCTGTTCGCCCAGGCCGCGGACGAGGGCTGGACGATCGTCCTCTCGCACGAGCCGTTCCACCCCGTCGGGCGGCTGGTCCGGGAACGTGATCGTTTCCGGTACGAGGCCGAGTAGCGACAAGCTCCGGCGGCGCGGGTCTCTCGTCCGGTATGCACGTCGCATGCATACGCCGGGCGTGCGTCAGGGCGCCGAGGCGCTCGGTGTTACGGGCGCGGACGGCGACCTGCCCGATGCCGCCGGCGCGGCCGGCAGGATCGACTCGACGAGGGACGTCGCGGCGTCCTTTGTCAGCGGGCCCTGGATCACGGTTCGGATGACGCCGTCCGGCCCGATGAAGAACTGGGTCGGCAGCGCGAATACGTGATAGGCGCGGAAGACGTTACCCGCCACGTCCGCGCCGATCGTGTACTGGAGCCCGTACTTGTCCGCGTAGCGGCGGCCTTCGTCGGCGGTCTCCTGGACCTCGACCGCAACGACGGCGAGGCCGCGGTCCCGATACGTGTCGGACAGCTCGCGGATGACGGGCGTCTCCTGCTGGCACGGCGGGCACCACGAGGCCCAGAAGTTGACCCAGACG
>DASWSI010000083.1:0-2176 GCA_036402715.1 Candidatus Limnocylindrales bacterium | reverse complement strand
ATCCTCGGCCGGCAGATCGAGGCCGGAACGCGCGCTGCGGGCTCGCTCCTGACGTCCGTCAACCTCGCCGACGTGAACGTCTTCGTCGCCGCGCTCATCGGCGCGATGCTCGCGTACTTCTTCTCGAGCCTCGCGATCCGCGCGGTCGGCAAGACGGCCCAGGCGATCATCGTCGAGGTCCGCCGCCAGTTCCGCGAGATGCCCGGGATCATGGATTACTCGCAGCGCCCGGACTACGCGCGCGTCGTCGACATCACGACCCGGGCCGCGCTTCGCGAGATGGTCCTGCCGGGGATCGTCGCCGTCGCGACGCCGATCATCGTCGGGCTTCTGCTCGGCTACCAGGCCGTCGCCGGGATGCTGATGGTCGGGACGATCGCCGGCGTGCTGCTCGCCACCGTCCTGAACAACGGCGGCGGCGCGTGGGACAACGCGAAGAAGTACATCGAGTCCGGCAACCTCAAGGACGAGAACGGCAAGGTGCTCGGCAAGAAGACCGACGCCCACGCGGCCGCGGTCGTCGGCGACACGGTCGGCGATCCGTTCAAGGACACCGCCGGTCCGTCGCTCCACGTCCTCGTGAAGCTCCTCGCGACGATCACGCTGGTCCTGGCTCCACTCTTCATCCGATAGTCGCCGCGCGGGACCTGCGGCAACAGCCGATATGGACGTTGCGATCCAGGCGCTCGTCATGGGGATCGTCCAGGGACTGACCGAGTTCCTGCCGGTCTCCAGCTCCGGGCACCTGATCATCGTGCCCGCGCTCCTCGGGTGGACGGATCCGTTCATCACGTCGCTCGAGTTCAGCGTGATGCTCCACCTCGGGACGCTGATCGCCTTGCTCGTCTACTTCCGCGCGGACTGGCTGCGACTCGTTCCAGCCGGGCTCGCCGCGATCCGCGACCGCTCGCTCCGCGACGACCCGGACCGGCGCCTGGCGTGGCTCATCGCGGCGGCGACGGTCCCGGCGATGATCGCGGGCTTCCTTCTCAACGACTTCATCGAGGAGCGCGTTCGGCAGATCGGGTTCGTCGCGCTGATGCTCGTCATCGGCGGGGCGATCCTCTGGCTCGCCGAGCGGAACGGCCGCAAGAACCGGACGATGGACAGCCTCTCGTTCCGGACGGCGTTCGGGATCGGGGTCGCACAGGCCGTCGCGCTCATCCCCGGCATCTCGCGGTCAGGGATCTCGATCGCGGCCGGGCTGTTCGCCGGGCTCGAGCGCGAGTCGGCGGCCCGGTTCTCGTTCCTCATGGCGACGCCGATCACGGCGCTCGCCGTCGCCTACGAGGCGAAGAAGCTCGTGACCGGTGAGAGCGGGCTCGCGGTGCCCCTGGGCCCGCTCGTGCTCGGCATGGTTGCGGCGCTCGTCGCGGGGCTGCTCGCGATCGCGGCGCTCCTCCGGTTCCTCCGCTCGAACCCGACGGACGTCTTCGTCGCCTACCGCATCGTCGTCGCGGTGGTCGTCGTCGTCGCCTGGCTGGGTCTCGGGCGCTAGGCGCCGCGGGCGGCCGCCCGACTCCCCATGGAAGTCATGAAGCAGCTCCGGCAGCGAGCGATCCGCGACCTCGTCGGCCAGCGGCCGATCCGGACCCAGCAGGAGCTGGCGGCCGCGCTTCGCGAGCGTGGCTTCCGGACGACGCAGGCGACGATCAGCCGCGACGTGGCGGAGCTGGGGCTCATCAAGGTGGGCCGCGACGGCGTCCAGGCGTACGGGCTCCCGCCGCGCCTCGTCGAGGCCGAGACGTCCGGCGAGGATCGCCTCCGCAAGCTCCTCGGCGACCTGCCGATCGAGTTCCACGAGGCGGGCCTGCTGCTCGTCATCCGGACGCTGCCTGGGTCCGCCCACGCGATCGCGGCCGCGCTCGATCGGGCGCGCTGGAGCGAGGTCGCGGGGTCCGTGGCGGGGGACGACACGCTGTTCGTCGCGTTCCCGGATCGCGGCTCGCTCCAGCGGATCAAGCGCCGCCTCGTCCGGCTCAGCGAGGGCGCCTAGGGGTGCGGCACGGGCCGGTCAGGTGCCGTCCGGAAGGGGTCCGGACGGAGTCCGGTCGCTTTGACACCGGGACCCCCCGGCGCTAGACTCCGGCCCGGCTGGAACTTCAGGCACGCGGCGGACGCGACGCCTGGAGTTCTTTGCTTTATCTGATCGCTTCGGTGGCGCGAGCCGCGCTCG
>DASWSI010000082.1:0-8714 GCA_036402715.1 Candidatus Limnocylindrales bacterium | reverse complement strand
CGCGCGGCGTACCGGCGCGGCATTCCGCTTCGAGGCGGCCGTCGGTGGCGGGATCCCGGTCCTCGGGCCGCTCGCCGGTGACCTCGCGGCGAATCGCGCATCGGCGGTTCGCGGCATCGTCAACGGGACGACGAACTACATCCTGAGCGCGATGGCGGAGGGTCGCGGCACGTACGAGTCCGTCCTCCGCGAAGCGCAGGAGCAGGGCTATGCGGAGGCGGACCCGAGCGGCGACGTCGAGGGCCGCGATGCGATCAACAAGCTCGTGATCCTCGCGCGGCTGGCATTCGGGGCGTGGCTCGACCCGGCGTTCGTCATCGATCGGCCGCCGTCGCTCCGCGGATCCGGCGGCCCGGGCATCACGGGTGTCACGACCGATCAGCTCGCCGGCGCTCGCGAGCTCGGCCTCGCGATCCGGCTCATCGCGACGTCCGCACGCGCGAGCGATGGATCGGTGGCCGCGAGCGTCATTCCCACGGCCGTGCCGCTCGACAGCCCGCTCGGCCGCACGACCGGCGTTCGCAACCGGATCGAGGTCACGGCCGAGCCGGTCGGGCAGGTCGGGTTCGATGGTCCGGGCGCCGGCGGACCGGCGACCGCGAGCGCCGTGCTCGGCGACATCGCGGCCATCGCCCGCGGCCTCGGCAGCACCTGGGCATCGCTTCCCCCCGCGTCCGCGGCCCCGGCGAACGACGGCGACCCGAGCGGCTGGGCGCGGCGATGGTTCGCGTTCCTCCCGGGCGTCAGGGCCGGCCGCGTCCTCCTCGACCTCGCGGAGTCGCACGTCGAGCTCCCGTCCGGGACCGCGATCCGGACGTCGTGGCTTGGCCTCGAATCGCTCCGTGGCCGCGTCGTCGACGCCGCGCCGGAATCGCTCGACGCCCCCTGGTACCCGATCGATGACTGACGCGACGCAGGATGCCGGCGTCCGGTCAACCGCCCGGCCGCGCCTCATGGACCGGTACCGCGCATTTCTCCCGGTCACGGACGCCACGCCGGCGCTGACGCTCGGCGAGGGATTCACGCCGCTCGTCCAC
Organism: Candidatus Limnocylindrales bacterium; assembly: GCA_036402715.1. GTDB lineage: Bacteria > Chloroflexota > Limnocylindria > Limnocylindrales > CSP1-4 > JACDAV01. Next base: position 7,677 of record DASWSI010000082.1, on the reverse strand, counting down.
ATCGCGCGCTTCGGCGAGCGGCTCGGGATGCGGAATCTCTACGCCAAGGTCGAGGGCCAGAACCCGACCGGCTCATTCAAGGACCGCGGGATGGTCGTCGCGGTCGCGAAGGCCGTGGAGGAAGGCGCGCGTGCCGTCATCTGCGCGTCGACCGGGAACACGTCCGCGTCCGCCGCGGCCTACGGCGCAGCGGCTGGGCTCGACGTCCTCGTCGTCCTGCCGAAGGGTCAGATCGCGCTCGGCAAGCTCCTCCAGGCCCTCGTCGCGGGCGCCCGCGTCGTCGCGATCGACGGCAACTTCGACGACGCGCTCCGGATCGTCCGCGAGCTCGCGGAGGACCCGAAGCACCCCGTGACCCTCGTGAACTCCGTCAACCCGTACCGGCTCGAGGGCCAGAAGACCGCGGCCTTCGAGGTCTGCGACGACCTGGGCCGGGCGCCGGACCTGCTTGCGATCCCCGTCGGAAACGCGGGCAACATCAGCGCCTACTGGGCCGGCTTCAGGGACTATCGCGAGGCCGGGATCGTCGCAACCGTGCCCCGGATGCTCGGCTTCCAGGCCGCGGGCGCGGCGCCGATCGTTCTCGGTCACCCGATCGACCGGCCGGACACCGTCGCGACCGCGATCCGGATCGGCAATCCGGCGTCATGGACGAAGGCCACGGCGGCCCGCGACGACTCCGGCGGGCGGATCGAGGCCGTGACCGACGACGAGATCCTCGATGCCTATCGCGACATCACCCGCGACGAGGGCATCTTCTGTGAGCCGTCGTCCGCGGCGAGCCTCGCCGGAATCAGGAAGCTCGCGACCGCGGGCGAGCTCGACCTCGACGCCGTCACCGTCTGCGTCCTCACGGGCAACGGACTCAAGGACCCGACGACGGCCGAGAAGTCGGTCGGTCCGATCCTCGAGGCGCCGGCGACGGTCGAGGGCGTTCGCCGCGCCCTCGGTCGCTGATGCACTGGCTGGCGGAGCTCGACGGGCGCCGGATCGTCGTCGAGGTCCCGGGCTCGTCGGCGAATCTCGGGGCCGGCTATGACTGTCTTGCCGTTGCCCTCGCGCTGACGAACCGAATCGAGCTCGAGGTCCTCGGCTGGAGCCGTGGCGAGATCGAGATGGTCGTGGAGGGCGAGGGGGACGGCGAGCTGGTCGCCGACCGCCAGAACCGCTTCGTCCGGGGTGTCCAGGCGGCGCTCGTCGCGGCCCGCGGCGACGTGCCCGACGGCGTGGGCTGGCGAATCCGGATGCGGAACGAGATCCCGCTCTCGCGCGGGCTCGGGTCGAGCGCGGCCGCGACGGTCGGTGGCCTCGTCGCCGGCAACGCGCTCGCCGGCGAGCCGCTGACGACGAACGATCTGCTCCGCCTCGCGACGGAGATTGAGGGACACCCCGACAACGCGGCGGCGGCCCTGCTCGGTGGCTTCGTCGTCGTCGGGCCCGTGGGGGAGGGCATCGAGGCGATCCGCTTCGAGGCGCCGCGCGACCTGCGTGCCGTCCTCTTCATCCCGGAGCTGCGGCTGCCGACCTCCGAGATGCGCGGCGTGCTGCCCGAAGCGGTCCCGCTCGCCGACGCGGTCGCGAACCTCGCGCGCGTGGCACTCGGCGTCGCGGGGCTCGCGACGGGACGGTACGACCTGCTCCGGACGTTGACGGTCGACCGGCTTCACGAGCCGTATCGCGCGGGGTCGTACCCGCAGCTCCCGCGGCTCATCGACGCGGCCCGCGGGGCCGGGGCCCTGGGTGCGTGCCTGTCCGGCGCGGGTTCCACCGTCGTCGCGTTCGCCGACTCGATGTCCGGGATCGCGCGGATCGAGGCCGCCTTCGGCGCGGCCGCCGCGGACACGGATCTCCCCGGGCGCGTCGCCGTCGTGTCGCCGCGGAACCAGGGCGCGAGGATCGTGGCCGGGCGCTGAGGCGGCCCGCCGTCCACGCCGCGCGGGACACGTCGGCGCGGGACCCACTACTCCCCGCGCGGCGCGTCCTCGTCGTCCGCCCGCCGCTCCCCGCCCTGCCGCGGCGGCGTCCACGCGCGGTCGGCGTACCGAAGCTGGCGCTGCTGCAGGTCGTCGAGCCGCCGCGCCTCCTCGCGGAGGAGGTCGCGCTCGTAGTCGCGCTCGGCGTCGTCGGGCGATCGGTTGTCGGGCGGCGCCGCCGGTTGCCCCGCCGACGTCGTGCCGGCTTCAGTTCCGTTCGGGCCGCGTGCGGACGCGTCGCCGCCACCAAGCAGCCGCCGGAGGAAGCTCACCCGCGCGCCGCCGGCGTGCTCGCGTGCGCGGCGATGAACGCAAGGGTCTCTCGCCAAGCCGCTGCGGACGCGTCGGCGAACTCCTCCGCCTTGCGGTCGAAGAACGAGTGGGGTGCGTCCGGGTACGACACGATCCTGTGGTCGACGCCCGCCGCTGCGAGCGCGGCCTCGAACGTCGCGACGTCCTCGGGCGGGATCGCGGCGTCCGCGCCACCGAAGAGGCCCAGGACCGGCGATCGGAGATTCGCCGCGACATCCGCGGGCGCCGGCAGCCCGGCTCGGCCTACACCGACCGGAATGCCGTAGAACCCGATCACGCCGGCGAGCTCGAGGCCGAGCGTCGCCGCCACGAACGAGATTCGGCCACCGAAGCAGAAGCCCACCGTGAAGACGGACCGAGCGCCGCCGCCCTCGGGCGACCGAATGAACTCGGCCGCCGCGCGGATGTCCGCGCCGAGCCCGGCGAACGTCGTCTGGTCGACGTGCGGCATGTACGAGAAGCCATGCTCGCGCCGCCCGAGGCCCGCCGTTCGGCCGAAATAGTCGATCGCGACGGCGTCGATGCCGTTCTCCGCGAACCGGAGCGCCAGGTCCTCGTAGTAGGCGTGGAGGCCGCGGACGTCGGGCAGGATGACGATGCCGGCACCGGTCGGCTCGGCGGCCCGCGCCGAGAAGGCGGTGAAGCGATTGCCGTCGTCGGCGGTCAGGGTCAGCTCACGGGATTCGAGTGCACCGCCGGCGATCGGGGCGATCGGCGGCCGGCTGTCGAGGTCGAAGCACACAGGAACACCTCCGTTTCGCGGGATCGTAAGCCTGATTCGGCGAAGGCCCCGATGAGCGTGCCTCGAGACGCGGCCGCGCCCCGCGAAGGGGCCGAAAATCCCACTGCTAGAATCCGGCCTCTCATGGCTGCCCAGCTCGTCGTCCAGAAATTCGGTGGGTCGTCGCTCGCCGACGCCGACCGGATTCGGCGCGTCGCCCGCCGGATCGCCCGGGAGCGGGCGGCGGGCTCCGATCTCGTCGTCGTCGTCTCGGCCATGGGCGACACCACGGACGAGCTCATGGCACTCGCCGCGGCGATCACCGACGATCCGGACTCGCGTGAGCTCGACATGCTCCTCGCGACCGGCGAGCACCAGAGCGCGACCCTCGTCTCGATGGCGCTCCACGCGATCGGCGTGCCGGCGATCAGCCTGACCGGCGGCCAGGCCGGCATCACGACGGACGGAACGTACGGCCGGGCGCGGATCGCCGCGATCGAGCCGACCCGTGTCCGCGACGAGCTGGCACAGGGCAAGGTCGTGATCGTCGCCGGATTCCAGGGCCTGAGCGCCACGGCGGCGGACCGCGCCGAGACGACGACCCTCGGCCGCGGCGGCTCGGACACGACCGCTGTCGCGCTCGCGGCCCGCCTCGAGGCGGATCGGTGCCAGATCTTCACGGACGTCCGCGGTATCTACACTGCCGATCCCCGGATCGCGTCGAACGCCCGACAGCTCCGGATCATCGGCTACGAGGAGATGCTCGAGCTCGCCCACCACGGCGCGCAGGTCATGCAGACCCGGGCGGTCGAGCTCGGCTGGGTCAACGGCGTCGCCATCGAGGTCCTCAGCTCGTTCGAGGACGCCCCCGGAACGCTCATCACGGAGGACCCGCTCGTGGAACAGCGGAACAAGGTTCGGGGGCTGGCCCACGACCGAAACGTCGCCAAGATCACGCTCGTCGAGGTCCCCGACATGCCTGGCGTCGCGCGCAATGTCTTCGCGCCGCTCGCGGACGCGGGAATCAACGTCGACATGATCGTCCAGAACGTCGGGCATCACGGCGCCACGGACCTGAGCTTCACGATCCCGCGGGTCGAGCTGGCGAAGGCGAAGCGGATCCTCGACCCGATCGTGCGCGATCTCGGCTTCCGCGAGATGACGACCGACTCGTCCGTTGCGAAGGTCTCGATCGTGGGCGCCGGTATCCAGAACGCGCCGGGCTACGCAGCGCGAATGTTCGGAGCGCTCGCGGACGCGGGCGTGAACATCGAGATGATCTCGACGTCGGAGATCCGGATCACGACGATCATCGCCGAGGACGCGCTCGAGACCGCGGTCAAGGCGCTCCACACGGCATTCGAGCTCGAGCGCCCGGAGGCCTTCGAGGCCGCGGCGGCCGGCTGACTCGTGGCCGAGCAGCCCTTCCTCTCGCGCCAGGAGCGATTCGCGGTCGTCGCCTCGACGAACGACGTGGTCCGTGGCTGGCTCGCGGACGGCACGCCCGAAGTCTGCCTCGCGATAGCGGACGAGCAATCCGCCGGCCGAGGCCGCGACGGCCGGACGTGGCATGCACCGTCCGGGGCCGCGCTGCTCATGTCACTCGGCTTCCGGCCCACGTGGCTGCCGCCCGACCGGGCGTGGCGGCTGGCCGCCACGGCAAGCCTCGCGATGGCGGATGCGGCCGAGGAGGTCGCCGGCCTTCCGGACGGCACGATCCGGCTGAAATGGCCGAACGACCTCGTCGTCGAGGCCGGTGCGGCCTCTGTCGCGCTCGACGACCTCCCGGCGACGGAAGCCGCGGCCGCGCTCGACGCGACGGGGGAGTGGCTCAAGCTTGCCGGGGTCCTCGGCGAGAGCGACGGGCTGGGAACGGGAGAACCGCGGGTCGTCATCGGCCTCGGGATCAACGCGGGCTGGCAGCCGAAGGATTTCCCGCCGGAGCTCGCGGCCGGGATGACGTCGCTGTACGAAGCGTCGCGCGGGCGTCCCATCGACCTGGCGCTGCTCCTCGACGCGTTCCTCGGCCGGCTCGAGATGCGGGTCGCGGCACTGCGTGCCGGCCGATTCGACCTCGCCGACTGGCACGCGCGGCAGGCCGCGACCGGCCGCGACGTGCGCCTCGAGATGCCGGACGGGTCTGTCGCCACTGTCCGCGCACTCGACGTCGACTCCGACACCGGCGCGCTCGTCGTCGCGGACGCGGGCACCGGTGCGGAGCGCCACGTCCTGAGCGGCGACGTCCGCCACCTCCGGGCGGTGCCGCCGACCGCATCGCAGGTCGCCGCCTCCGGTGGAGAAGCGGCCACGGCCGCATCCGCGCCCGAGGCGCCTCGGCCCGCCCAGCGGATCGGGGTGTAACGCCATGCCTCGGCCGGGGTTTGGAAGGGGGAACGAGGCGCACGCTGCCGCCTCGCGCGTCACCCACCTCGACCGCGACCGGCCCCTCGTCGAGGCGGCCCGAAGCGACCCCCAGCGTTTCGATGCCCTCTACCGCAGGTACCTGGCACAGGTGTACAACTTCGCCTTCTACGAGCTCGGCGACCACCACGCCGCCGAGGACGCCACCGAGCGGACGTTCCTTGCCGCCCTGGCGAACCTCCACCGGTTCGAGGACCGTGCGCGCCCGGCGGACGGCGAGGGCGCGTCGACCTTCCGCGTCTGGCTCTTCCGGATCGCGCGCAACGTCATCGCCAACGAGCGTCGCTACGCGAACCGGCACGCGACGTTGGACATCGAGGCGGCCGCCGTCGTCGCGGACCACTCGGATCCCGAACGTGAAGTCGCGGGCCGCGAGGACGCAGCCGACGCGTGGCGCGCCATCGCCCGACTGCCGACGGACCGCCGCCGCGCCGTCGTCCTGCGCTTCGTCGAGGAGATGTCCACCGCGGAGATCGCGGGCGTGCTCGGCCGGACGGAGGGAGCGGTTCGGGTGCTGCTCTACCGCGCACTTCGCTCGGTGGCGAAGGATCTCGGGGGCGGCCGCCACCACGGCGGGAACGGGTGAGCGCTCCGGGCGGTGACGCCGATGTCGATGCGCTGCGGACGGACCGGTACCTCGAGTCGCTGCTGATCGCGGGCGATCGGCGCGCGTCCCGCGTACCGTCCGATGCGGCGCTGGATCCCGCGCTGCGCGAGGCCGCGGTCCGGCTCCGCCACGATCTCGTCCGCGTCCACCCCTCGTTCCGTTTCGAGGACCGCCTGGCGGCGCGGCTCGCCGAAGAGGCCGCGTCGATGCGTCTCGCGCCCGCGGTCGGCGGGGGGCGCGGCGTGACGACGCTCCGACTCCGCGGCGACGCGGCCGCTGCCGGCGCGGCGGCCCGCGTCAACCCGCCGTTCGATCCGCTCGCTGATGCCGCGGACGAAGGCATCCGGCCGTTCATCATCGGTGGCGCGCTCACATCAGCGGCGCTGTCGATTGCGGGCGCCGCGTATGTCGCGTGGCGCCGGACGCGCCCTGGTTCCGCCGTCGAGTCATCGCCGATGCGTCGCGCCGTTGGCGCCGCACACGCCGGCCGCGACCGATCGCCCCGGCTCCGCGCGGGAGCGGACTGATGCCGATCAAGCTGCCGTCGTTCCGGGCCCGTCGCGACGCCTACCCGCCGGACCTCTGGACGAAGTGCCCGTCCTGCGAGGAGATGCTCTTCAACAAGCAGCTCGACAAGGTCATGCGCGTCTGCCCGTCGTGCGGCCATCATTTCCGGCTCTCCGCGGCGACGCGGATCGAGCAGCTGCTCGACCACGGCACGTTCCGTGAGCGCGACGCGGGGCTCCAGTCCGTCGATCCCCTCGGCTTCGTCGACCAGAAGTCGTATCCCGATCGGGTCGCGGCGGCCCAGCTCGCGACCGGGATGCGCGACGCCGCGGTCTGGGGGACCGGTGCGATCGAGGGCGAGTCCGTCGCGATCTGCGTGATGGACTTCGCGTTCATGGGCGGCTCGATGGGTGCGGTCGTCGGCGAGAAGGTCGCCCGGGCGGCCGAGGCCGCGCTCGCGGAGCGCATCCCGCTGATCATCGTCTCGGCCTCTGGCGGCGCACGGATGCAGGAGGGCACGCTGGCCCTGATGCAGCTGGCGAAGACCGTCGCGGCGCTCGAGCGGCTGCGCGAGGCGCGCGTGCCGTTCATCTCGCTCATGAGCGACCCCACGACGGGCGGCGTCTTCGCGTCGTATGCCGCGATCGGTGACGTGAACATCGCCGAGCCGAACGCGCTCATCGGCTTCGCCGGTGCACGCGTGAATGCCGGGACGATCGCCCAGGAGTTGCCGCCGGGGTTCCAGCGGGCGGAGTTCCTCTTCGAGCACGGGTTCGTCGATCGGGTCGTTCACCGGACGGAGCTGCGGTCGGAGCTGGCCGCGCTGCTCCGGTTCCTCGTTCCAGCCGGGCTCGAAATGGATGACGATGCGGACAGCCTCGGCCTGCCGGCCTTCCGGCCCCTGTCGTTCCTCTCCGCGCTCGCGGACAAGGTCATCCCGGACCTTGACGACACCGACGGCGACGGGGCGGACGGCGATAGTCGCGATGGCAACCGCCGGCCGACCGCGCAGCCGATGAACGGCTCCGCCCTCCGACGCTCGCCGCGGGCGACCGCGAGAGCCGACGCATCGAACGGCTCGAGGGCGGCATCGCCCGCATCGCCCGCATCGCCCACGACGCCGCCCGACGCAAAGC
>DASWSI010000081.1:0-6941 GCA_036402715.1 Candidatus Limnocylindrales bacterium | reverse complement strand
GTGAGATTCGTCAGCTGCCGGACGTCCGCTCGAACCTCCGGTGACTCATTCGAGCGGACGAGCAACGGATCGACGATCGGGTCGACGACGAAGTCCGCGAGCTGCGCGAGCCGCTGGACGACGTCGCGCAGCAGGACCGATGCACCCGACCCAACGTTCACGACGACGGCGCCCGCGACGGGATCCTCCGCGGCGACCTCCAGCAGCCGGCGATACGCGACGACAACGTCCCGGACGTCCGTGAGGTCGCGCCGGACGTCGATGCGGCCGACGGCGATCGTCCGCGTCCCTGCCTCCCTCGCCGCGAGGACCCGCTCGGCGAAGGCCGCTACGGCGTACGTCGGCGACTGCCCGGGCCCCGTGTGGTTGAACGAGCGTGCGACGACGACACGCAGACCGGCGCGAGCGCCGACGCTCAGGGCGACCGCCTCCTGCGCCAGCTTCGTGACCCCGTACAGCGTCCGCGGCCGCGGGAGCTGGTCCTCCGACACCGGCAGGTCGGCCGCGGTCACGGCTCCGTACACCTCGCCGGAGCCGGCCACGAGCAGCACGGGTGCGGCAGACCCGCGGCCGGCCGCGCGTGCAAGTGCCGCGGCGACGTTGGCGGTTCCCGTGGCCGCGATCGTCATCGCGCGTCCCGGGTCCGCTTCCACGTCATGGCCGCTCGCGACGGCCGCAAGGTGAATCACCGCGTCCGGTCGGACGGTCTCGAACCACGCCCAAAGCGCCGGCCACTCCGTGACGTCGATCCTCGATCCCGGCGGATCGCAGGCAACGTCGTGGCCCGCGCCGACGAGCTCCGGAACGAGCCAGCGCCCAACGAAGCCGGACGAGCCCGTGACAAGGACTTTCACCGGCCTGAGTCGCGGGTCCCTTCCGTGGCGAGTGGCGGCACGCCGGCGCGAAGTCGGGCGACGTCCGCGTCCACCATCATCTCGATGAGCCCCTGGAAGTCGACCGTCGGGCTCCAGCCGAGCTCCGCGACCGCACGGCTCGCGTCGCCGCGCAGATGGTCGACCTCCGCCGGGCGATAGAGCGCCGGATCGACGATGACGTGGTCTTCGTAATCGAGCCCGACGCGCCCGAATGCGATCCGACAGAGCTCGCGGACGCTGTGCGCAATGCCCGTCGCCACGACGTAGTCCGTCGGCTCCGGGCGCTGGAGCATCAGCCACATCGCGCGCACGTAGTCGCCGGCGAACCCCCAGTCGCGCTCGGCGTCGAGGTTGCCCATCCGGAGGTCACGATCGAGCCCGAGGGCGATCCTCGCCGCGCCGTGGGTGACCTTGCGGGAGACGAACTCGAGGCCGCGCCGCGGCGATTCGTGGTTGAACAGGATCCCGGACACCGCGTACAGGTCGTAGCTCTCGCGGTAGTTCACCGTCAGGTAGTGGCCGAACGCCTTGGCGACGCCGTACGGGCTTCGCGGATGGAACGGCGTCTCCTCGTTCTGCGGCACCGTCCGGACCTTCCCGAACATCTCGCTCGAGGAGGCCTGGTAGAACCGGGCAGCGGGTGCGACCTGTCGGATCGCCTCGAGCATCCTCGTCACGCCGAGGCCCGTGAACTCCCCGGTGAGCACCGGCTGGTTCCACGACGTCGGAACGAAGCTCTGTGCGGCGAGGTTGTAGATCTCGTCCGGTTCGCAGCCGTCGATCGCCGCCGTCAGCGACGCCTGATCGAGGAGATCGCCCTGGACGAGCTCGAGGCGGTCGGCGAGATGGGCGATTCGCTCGTCGCCAGCGGTGCTCGACCGGCGCGTCATCCCGACGACGCGGTAGCCCAGCTCCAGCAGGTGCTCGGCGAGGTACGACCCGTCCTGGCCCGTGATGCCGGTGATCAGCGCCGTCTTCGCCATCGCGGCGAGTGTAGGCCTCAGCGGTCGCCGAGGAGCGACCGAAACCACGCCTCGTACGAATCCGTGATCGCGTCCCAATCGAAGCGGTCGCGGGCCCGCGCCTCCGCTGCCCCTCGCAGCGCGGCTGCGGCGGACTCGTCGCGAAGCACCCGATCGAGCTCCCGGGCCAGCTCGGCCGTGCCGCTGTAGTAGCGGCCCGCATCGCCGAGCGTCTCGCGGTGCTCGGGCACGTCGTTGGCGACGATCGCCGCCCCCCTCCCCATCGCCTCGACGAGTGCCGGGTGGGTCCCACCGACCTCGGTGGCCTGAACGTAGGCGGCCGCATTCGATTGCAGAATCTCGTATGCACGCCCGTAGATCGCGCCCATGAACCGGACTCGGCTGTCCGTCGTGCGCTTCAGCCCGGCGATGTAGTCGCCGGCATACGGAGCATCGCCGACGATCGCAAGCGGGAATGTCGTCTCGACGTCGCGGTAGGCCTCGATGACGACGTGGGCGTTGTTCTCGGGTTCGAGACGGCTGACATACAGCACGAACGCGCGTGGCTCGAGGCCCAGGCTCGCGAGCGTTCCGTCGTCGTCCGCTGGCCCGTCTGTGCCGTACGCGAAGAGGTGGGTCTCCCGACCGTAGGCCGTTCGGTAGTAGTCCCGGATCACCGCGGCGTCGGTGACGATCTCGATCGGGAGATGCGCGGCCACGAACGCGCACAGCCGGTAGTAGGCGCGGCCGACGCGGTTCCATTTCGCGCGCCGCCACTCGAGGCCGTCGACGTTGAGCACGACTCGCGTCCCGAACAGCCGAAGCAGGAGCGCGGCAGGGACGTTGGCGGAATTGCAGACGTAGACGATGTCGTACCGACGGCGAAGCGCGTCGACGGCCGCGAACACCGAGTGAACGACCGTTTCGAAGTACTTCGAGCGCGGTGCCGGGAGCCGGACGATTCGCATTCCGCGGTAGCGACGGACACGCGGATCGACGTACGCGGAGCGCCCGTAGACTGTGACGTCGTGGCCGCGCTGGGCGAGCCGCAGGCCGAATTGCTCGGCGAAGGTCTCGAAGCCGCCGTAGCTCGCGGGAACGCCTCGGATGCCGAGGATCGCAATCCGCACCGGCACCTCACGATGCGCGACTGGGGAGCACATGGTACAGGCGGGACCTCCCCGCATTGCCCTCGACGCGCACGTCGTGGGCCGCGGACAGACCGGCAACGAGACGTACATCGTCGAGCTTGCGACGGCGCTCGCCGCGCGGTCCGACGTCGAGCCGATTGCGTACGTCGATGCCGGCACCCGGTGGCCGCGGGAGGGTGGCCCGGGGGTCCGCGAGCTCCGGTCGCGATCGCGCTATCTGCGGCTGCTCCTCGAGCTCCCGGTCGCTGTCCGCCGGGACAGGGCGCGCCTGCTCCACGTCCAGTACGTCGCGCCTCCGATCAGTCCCGTACCGATCGTCGCCACCGTCCACGACGTCTCGTTCATCGACATACCGCGCGACTTCTCGCGACAGAGCGTCCTGCGGCTCCGCGCGACCGTCGCGTCGACCGTCCGCCGAGCCGCGGTCGTCCTGACCGTCTCGGACTTCACGCGCGGGCGGCTGCTCGAGGAGTACCGGCTCTCGCCCGAGCGCGTCGTCGTCACACCGAATGGCGTCGCCCCTCGGTGGCGCCGGCTCTCCGCAGCCGAGACGGGCGAGCGGCTTGCCGCCGCGGGCCTCGTCACGTTGCCGGAGCGGTTCGTTCTGGCCGTCGGCAACATCCATCCGCGCAAGAACATCGCCCGTCTCGTCGACGCGGTGCGAGCAATTCGGGCAGCCGGCCACCCGGACGTGGGACTCGTTCTGGCGGGTCAGCGCCGGGGCGCCACGGACGACGTTGACGCCGCGGTCGAGCGGTCGCCGGGCGGCTGGGTCAGGTTCCTCGGTTACGTTCCGGATGACGCGGTCGTCGCGCTGGTCAACCGGGCGACGGTCGTCGCCTACCCGTCGATCTACGAGGGGTTCGGCCTGCCCGTGCTCGAAGCGATGGCGTGCGGCGCCGTCGTGGTCGCGGGCAATCGGACATCGATTCCCGAGGTCGCCGGCGACGCGGCCCTGCTCGTCGACCCGATGTCGGACGATGACCTCGCGGCCGGACTCGCGGCGGCGCTCGACGACGCGTCCCTCCGCGACCGTCTTGCCCTCGCCGGCCCGAGGCGTGCCGCGGAGTTCACGTGGTCGCGCTCGGCGGAGCTCGCCGCAGCGGCGTATCTGCAGGCGCTTCGTCCCGGGTAGTCGCAACGGCCACCGCCACCGCCGCTCCGATCACCAGCCAGTTCTGGGCGAAGTGCAGCGCATTCGTGGCCTGGTACGAGACGAGGAGCGACACGATCGTCGCCAGGTACGCCGCGGCGGGACCGGCCTTCGAGCGGTCAGCGGACGTCCGCCAGAGACGGACGATCAGCATGACGAAGGCGGCGGTCAGGGCCACGGCGCCGACGATCCCGGACTCGTAGAGGACCGCCACGCCGAGGATCGCGATGTGGTCCGGCGTCCCGTCCGCCATCACGTGACGTTGCCCGTACGACTCGGCGCCGAGGCCGATGATCGGGCTTCGCGGGATGTCCCGAAGCGCGACCGGGATTCGGTCGAGTCGGAAGGCGAGGGTATCGGGGTACGGGCGGAGCGTCGGCTCCGGGCGGGGGGGCGCGGATGTCGGAGCCGACGAGGCGGCCGGCGCTCCCGACGAGCCGGAGACGCTGCCACCGACCGCCGATCCGGACGGAGCGGGAGCTCCGGCGCTCGGGCGTCGATCCGCGGAGTTCGGCAGCAGGACAACGGCGCCAGCAATCCCGGCCGCGAGCGCGACCGCGGTGACCGCCGCGGGCGCCACGAGGCCGCTGATCGTCCGCGTTCGTGCCCACCAGACGACGACGTAGCAGAGGACGCCGGCCGCGAGACCCAGGTACGCCCCCCGCGTGATTGCGAGGGGAAAGCCGGCCACGACGAGGAACAGCATCAGACCGGCAAACCGCGACCGGCGTCGTGCCAGCTCGAGGGCCATCGGGACGCTTGCCGCGAGGTAGCTGGCGTAGAGGTTCGCCTCCCACGTGAGCCCGTGGACCCGGGGCAGGACCGTGTCGGCGCCCTGAACGCCGAAGTCGGCCGTGGGGCCGAGGACGAGGAACACGACCGCGACGGCGATTCCGGCGGCCCCCTTGGCGGCCGCCGCGAACGTGAACGGCACGAGTGAGTCCCGGATGACGCTCGTCGTGAGGAGGTAGGCCACGACCGCCGATGCCATCGAGATCGCCCACCAGGCGACGATCCGGAGGCTTGCCTGGCGGTCCGGGGCGACGAGCGCGGACGACAGGGCGAGGGCCACGAGGAACACGCCGGCGAGGGCGGCGACGGCGTACGCCCAGCGCGGCAGGCGCGCGAGGTCGACGACGCGGCCGCCCGCGACGAGGACGACCGCGACGGCCGCGATCGCCGGCTGCTCGAGCCGCATCGTGCCGACGGGCGTCTCCACGGTCAGCCGCGACAGCGACGCGAGGAGGGCCAGAGCGCCGAGGGAGAGCAGGGGCCGCCCGCGTGCCGCCGCCCACGCGGCGACAATCGCGCCTGCCGCGGCGATTGCGGCGATGACGACGTTCCACGGGTCAGCCATCGATCGCCGACCTGATCGCGGCCCACACCGTGCGCGCTGTCGACGCCCACGTGTAGCCGGCTGCGACAGCGGTGCCGGCGGCGACAAGCTCGCCGCGGAGGCCGGCGTCGGTGGCGATGCGACGAATGGCGTCGGCAATCGCGTCGGGATCGAGCGGATCGAACGTCACCGCCGCCCCGCGTGTCACCTCCGGCAGCGACGTCGCGTCGGCGACCGCCGCGGGGACCCCGTGCCGCATCGCCTCGAGTGGCGGGAAGCCGAACCCCTCGGCGAGCGACGGCAGCACGAGGCAGGTCGCGTCGCGGTAGAGGGTCGCGAGTCGAGCGTCCGTGACATTGTCGAGCCGGACGATCCGTCGCCGCGCCGGCGAGCTCGAGATGGCGTCGCGAAGCGCTGCCTCGCCGCGGCCCACGGGTCCCGCGATGACGAGGGCGAGATCGCCGGGGACGCCGCGATCCCATGCCTCCACGAGCCGAACGACGTTCTTGTGTGGCTCGGTCTGTCCGACGAACAGGACGTACGGTCCGGGCACTTCGCGGCGGCCGCCATCGGGCGCCGCCGGCGGCGTCGCGTGGTCGATTCCGGGGTAGGCGACGACGATTCGGTCGATCGGTATGCGGAGCCCGCTCGAGATCCGACGCCGGGCGTCCTCCGAATCGGCGATGACCATCCGCGCCCGCCGCCCGGCCGCGGCATAGACGAACTCGGCATATGCGGCGTAGGCCCGATCGTGCCCGGTGCCGCTCAGGAAGTTCGTGTCGTGGATCGTGACGACAGAGGGGCGTGGCAGCCAGAGCGGAACGGTGTTCGCGGGCGAGTACCAGGCGCCGACGCGGTGCCGCGCCGCGCCAAGGTTCGCGCCGATGGTCAGCCAGCCCACGTCCGAGACGAGGTTTGCCGCGCGCCAGCGCCGAGAGCCGCGCGGCCCTCGCGGCCAGCCCGGGATTTCGATGAGCTCGTCGTGGTCGGCGCCGGCTCGCATCGCGCGGAGCAGCTCGACGGCGTATCTCGCGGTTCCGGCGCGCGGATGCCGGAGAATCGACAGGTCGTACGCGACGCGCGTCATGCGTCGAGCGCCCGGTATGCGGTCGCGAGCGAACCGGCGACCGCCGCCGACCCGAATCTCGCGAGCAGCACGTCGCGATCCCGTGGCGACGCCGGCTGGGCGCTTGCGGCCTCGACGGCATCGCTCAGCGAAGCCGCGCTGGACGCCGCCGCGATGACACCGGCCGTGCCGAGAGATTCCCGATAGGCCGCGATCGGCGCGGCGACGACCCGGCCGCCGGCGACGACCGCCTCGATCGGTGGAAGGCCGAAACCCTCAAGGCTCGATGTCGCGAGGAGGATCGACTCGCGGTACAGCCGGGCGAGCCGGTCGTCATCGATGCGCCCGAGGAAGCGCACGCGACTGCCGAGGCCCGCAGCTCCCACGAGTCGGTCCAG
>DASWSI010000080.1:0-8414 GCA_036402715.1 Candidatus Limnocylindrales bacterium | reverse complement strand
GTGACGCGCCTGGGGGCGCGCGCCGAATATCACTTCATGGCGAAGCCGCCGCGAACCGGCGCGGAGCAGGCCGCCAACGCCGACTTCGAGCTCGAGCGGTTCCTCCATCTCTGGGCGATGAACCGCGGCATCCTCATGACGCCGTTCCACAACATGGCGCTGATGTCGCCGGCAACGACCGAGGCGGACGTCGACCGCCACACCGAAGTCTTCGCCGCCGCGGTCGACGCGCTCTTCGCCTGAGCGCCCGTTCTCGAGACGCGCGCAAGGCCGCCCGACAGGACCGTTGGCGGCTCGCTGCCGTACGAATTCCGGACCCGACGCCGCCCGATTTCGGGAGTCGTCCCGGTATCGTGGCAGCCCAGGTCCGAGCGGTCGGGCCTCGCGCGCCGGAGGATCGTTGAGCGTCGGGCTGCGACTCGTCGGGCAAGCGGCGAAGCGTGGCGTCACCCATCGCATCCCCGCTCCCGACGCGCTCGTCACGGACATCGAAGCGTGGCTCCGCACCGAGGCGGAGGACGAGATCGATAGGCTCGTCCGCGAGACGTCCGAGGCCGAGCCGGGCTTCCGGGTGTCGCTCCACCCCGCCGCTCACGACGTGCAGATCCGCGTCGCCGAAGGGGGCCTCGTGACCGCGACCGCCACGACGGCCGAGGTGGGGCCCGGGTATCACACCTACCTCTGCCATCTCCTTCGCCGGCTCGGGACCGAGCTTTCGATCGCCTGGCTCCCGAGCTCGCGCGAGGACGGGATCGGCGACCAGACGGGCTCGTTCGAATCAGGCCGTCGGGCAGATGCCGAGCGCGTCCTGCTCGGGTGGCTCGGGGAGACGCTCCAGCGAGCCTGCACGGCCAGGTCCCGCGGCGTCGGCCAGGTGCATCTCGTGGGCGCCGGCGACCGGTACGAGTTCGACGGAGCGATCGCGACGGCACTCGGTCCGCGATCGGATGCCTGGCTCGCGTCGGCGGTCGCCGACCCCCGCATCGCCGTCGACATCCTGCCGTGGTGGGCCGATGCGACCGACGCGCGATACCTCCTCAATCGTGCCCTCTGCCTCATGTGGACGGATGTCCGCTGGCGTCCGCCGGTCGACCAGGCCGAGCGCGCGCTGCTCGAGCGGGTGCTTCGAATGCTCCGCCGCGCGTTCCCGCTCGACCCCTCGCTGCCCTACCCGTGGCGGGAGTGGAAGGAGCTGCTCGATCTCAGCGCGAGCGACGCCGACGATCCGATGGTCGAGCGTGTCGGCGCCGAGGCGGCGACGGCGGCGGACGAGCCGCTCGTGGGGTATCGCCGTCGCCCGATGACGGTCGTCCACAACGGCTGGTCGCTCGTCGTTCCCGGCTCGGCGGTCATCCGGCGGACGCCGGACGAGCTCTGGATCGGGGAAGGCGATCGTGCGATCACGGTCGCGGCGACGGAGACGGCATCGGAGTCGGGACCGCTGAGCCCCGAGGCGTTCCTGACCCATGTCGGCGGACACCTGGGAACGGACGTCCTGCGCCACCGCGACGGCCCGATCGCCGGCATCGCGCGCCTCGAGGTCGACCCGAGCTCGGCCGTCTCAGTGGCGGTCCTCGACGGCTACTCCGCGATCACCGGGAGTGGTGCGGCGATCCGGATCGTCATCCACGACCCGGGCGACTGGGAGTGGGCCATCGAGACGTGGCGGTCGCTCCGGCCGATCTGACGAAGGCGCACCCGCCGCGGTGTGTCAGGCGAGCTGACACGCCCGGCAGGTAAGGTTTCGGGGTGCAGCTGATCGACGGTCGGCCGGTCTACGCCGCCACGGACCTGGTCGGCTATCTCGCCTGCGAGCACCTCACGCAGCTCGAGCGCGCGGTCCTCGCGAACCTCACGGAGCGGCCGGAGCGCGTCGATCCGGAGCTCGACGTCATCCGCAAGCGCGGCTTCGAGCACGAAAAGCGATTCCTCGCAGACCTCCGTGCCGAGGGAAAGCGCGTCGTCGAGATCTCGCTCGACGGATCGATCGGCGACCGGGGCGACCAGCTCCGGGCGGCGGCGGCGGAGACCGAGGCGGCGATGGCGGCCGGCCCGGACGTCATCTTCCAGGCCACATTCTTCGACGGGACATGGCGCGGCCACGCGGACTTCCTGCTCCGCGTCGACGCGCCGGACCGGCCCTCGAAGTGGGGGCCATACCACTACGAGGTCGCGGACACGAAGCTCGCCCGCCACGTCAAGGCGAGCGCCGTGCTCCAGATCTGCAGCTACGTCGAGCAGCTCGAGCGCGTGCAGGGCGTGCGGCCCGAGTGGATGCACGTCGCGCTCGGCGGCAGCGCCAGGGCCGTGGAGCGGCTGCGCGTCGATGACTACATGGCCTATTACCGGTCCGCTCGCGACCGGTTCCTCGCGGCGATGGCCGGCCCCGAGGCGCAGTTCCCGCCCGTCGGGACGTACCCGGAGCCGGTCGACCACTGCGATGTCTGCCGCTGGGCGATCGAGTGCGGGATCCGCCGCCGAGCGGACGATCACCTGAGCCTCGTGGCCGGGATCTCGGCGCGGCAGCGCCGGGCGCTGGAGGAGCGCGGGATCACGACACTGTCCCAGCTCGGGGGCGTCGCCATGCCGCTCGTGCCACGGCTCGAGGGCACGAGCGATCAGGCGTTCCGCCGGGTCCAGGACCAGGCCCGCATCCAGCTCGAAGGCCGCCGCGAGGGGCGGATGAAATACGAGCTCCTGAAGCCGGAGCCGGGGGAGAAGATCGAGCCGGAGCGGGGGCTTGCGACACTGCCTCCGCCGTCCGCAGGCGACCTGTTCCTCGACCTCGAGGGCGACCCGTATGCCTTCGACGACGGGCTCGATTACCTGTTCGGCGTCCTCGAGGCGGACGGCACGTTCCACGCGTTCTGGTCGCAGGACGAGGACGGGACGTTCTCGCTGGAGGCGGAGAAGCGGGCCTTCGAGCAGCTCATGGACTTCATCATCGAGCGCCTCGACGCGGACCCCTCGATGCACGTCTATCACTACGCGCCGTACGAGCCGACGGCGCTGAAGCGGCTGATGGGCCGGTACGCAACGCGGGAGGAGCAGGTCGACCGGCTTCTCCGGGAGGGCGTCCTCGTCGACCTCCTTCGGGCGGTCCGGCAGTCGCTCCGCGCCTCGGTGGAGAGCTATTCGATCAAGAAGATCGAGCCGCTCTACGGGTTCGAGCGCGACATCGACCTCCGGGACGCGGGGTCGAGCATCGTCGCCTTCGAGGAATGGCTGGAGCTCGCGGACACGGACCGCCCGGCCGCAACGCATCTCGGGAAGATCGAGGCGTACAACCGCGACGACGTCGTCAGCACGAGGCAGCTCCGCGACTGGCTCGAGACGCTGCGCGGCCAGCTCGAGCGCGAAACGGGGCAGCCGGTGCCGCGGCCGGGGCCACGCCAGGCCGAGGTGAAGGCGGACGCCGTCGACCTCCAGGCTCGCGTCCAGCGCGTCGCGGACGTCCTCGGCGATGTCCCGACCAACGCGCTCGAGCGGACGACCGAACAGCAGGCGAACTGGCTCCTGGCTCAGCTCCTCGGATGGCACCGCCGCGAAGAGAAATCGATGTGGTGGGAATTTTTCCACTGGATCTTCGATCTGACGCCGGAGGAGCTCGTCGAGGAGTCCGATCCGATCGGAATGCTTCGACCCGTCGGCGCTGTCACGGAGCTCGAGAAGGGCAAGCAGGTCTGGCGATATTCGTTTCCCGTCCAGGAATACGACGTTCACGGGACCGTTTACGACCCGGCGAAGGCCCTCGACCAGCGCGACCAGAAGATGTCGACGTGGATCGCCGGCGAGGTCATCAAGGTCGATCCCGCGTCGCTGACCGTTGACATCAAGCGCTCACCCGACGGACCGCATCCCGAGGCGATCGTCCCGCTGAACCACGTTCCGACGAAGGACCACCAGGCGAACCTCCTCGCCATCGGTGAGTCCGCTGCCGAAGCGGGGATCGCAGCCATGCCCTTTCGCGCGGCACGTGACCTCCTGCTGGGCCGGCCGCCTGTCGTCGGACAGGCCGCCGGAGAGAACCTCGCGCGATCCGGGGAGGCAGACCTTGACGCGGCGCGGCGCGTGGTTCTTGCGCTCGACCATTCGACGCTCCCTGTCCAGGGACCACCAGGTTCGGGCAAGACCTGGACGGGCGCCCGGATGGTGTGCTCGCTCCTTGCGGCGGGACGCCGGGTGGGGATCACCGCGAACAGCCACAAGGTCATCTCGAACTTCCTCGAGGCCGTCCTTGCAGCGCGTGCCGACAACGAGACGGACGTCCGACCAGTGCAGAAGGGCGACAAGGACGAAGTGCTCGACGACGACCGCGTCAGCCGCGCAAAGGACACCGCGGACGTCCGCTCGCACCTCGACGACGGTCGAGCGAACCTCGCGGCGGGGACCACATGGCTTTGGGCGTCGCCGAAGATGTCGGGCGCCGTCGATGTCCTGTTCGTCGACGAGGCGGGGCAGATGTCACTTGCCAACGTCATCGCGATCTCGCCGTCTACCACGAGCGTCGTCCTTCTTGGCGATCCGCAGCAGCTCGACCAGCCGCTCCAGGGTACGCATCCGCCGGGCGCGGAGAGATCCGCTCTCGCTCACGTCCTCGGTCCCGACGCGACGATCCCGCCGACGCGCGGCCTGTTCCTCGAGACGACGTGGCGGCTCCATCCGGACTTGAGCCGGTTCACGTCCGAGGTCTTCTACGAAGGCCGCCTCGTGTCCGAGCCGGATCTCGCGCATCAGCGCCTTGTCGGGGCCTCGCAGGTCCCGGCGGTCGGCCCGAGCATGGTCCGGCTGTTCACCGCGGGCTATGGCAACGAATCACCGCCGGAGGCGGAGGCGATCGCCGGACTCGCCACGTCCCTGGTCTCGAGCGGCGCGTCGTGGGTCGACCAGCGCGGCCGCGCTTGTCCGATCACGTGGCAGGACGTCCTGATCGTCGCGCCGTACAACGCTCAGGTCGGCGCGATCCGCCGGCTACTGCCTGCCGAGGCGCGCGTGGGCACCGTGGACAAGTTCCAGGGCCAGCAGGCCGCCGTGAGCATCTACTCGATGACGACCTCGTCGCCGGAGCTGGCACCACGCGGCATGGATTTTCTGTACAGCCGGAACCGCCTGAACGTCGCCACGTCGCGCGCCCGCTGTGTTGCGGTCGTGGTTGCGTCGCCGGAGCTCCTTCGCGTCCGCGCCCGCAGTCCACGACAGATGCGGCTGGCGAACGCGCTGTGTCGCTTTGCCGAGCTCGCACAGTCGCCGCTACCGCTCGGCACGGGGAACCGCGATGAGCCCACCGGATCCGGACCGATGACGTTCTGGGGCGATCTCGACGCGTGAGACACGCCCGGCGGGGCGCTAGGCCGGCTTCGCGAGCTCCCGGAGAAGCCACACGGCGAGGACGCGCGCGCAGTCGGCGACCTCGTCGAGCGACACGCGCTCGTCCGCCGAGTGCGCGACGCGGATGTCGCCCGGGCCGAAGATGACGGTCGGCGTGCCGCCTTCGTTGACGAGCAGCCGCATGTCCGCGCCGTACGGCTCGCCCATCATCGACGGCCGCCGGCCGAGGACGGCTTCGGCCACGTCCGCGACGCCGACGGGGAGCGGGTGATCCTCCGGGACGCTCGACGAGGAGAACCGCCCGCCGACGATCTCGAGCGCGACGGGATGGTCGCGCAGGAACGGGTCGGCCGCCCACGCTTCCGAAATGCAGGCTCGCAGCTCGACCTCCGCATCACGCCACGTCTGGCCGAGCCGGACGCCGTAGCGACCCTCGGCGACGACGCGGTCGAGCACCGTCGACGCCCAGTCGCCGCCCGACACCTTGCCGACGATCGTGGGATACGGGAGACCGAGCGCGCTCATGAGCGGGTTCTGCTCGGCGGCATTCCGCTCCGTCTCGTTCGCGGCGAGCGCCTCGAGCAGGACGTAGAGCTTGTCGAGCGCCGAGACGCCCTCGCGGCGCACGGACGCGTGGGCCGCGCGACCCGGGACAGTCAGGCGGAACGTGATGGCGCCCGCGTGCGCGACGACAACCTCGAGGCCGGTCGGTTCGGTGATGATCGCGACGTCGCCCGTGACGCCGGCCCGGATCGCCGCGAGCATCCCCTGTCCCCCGTCCTCCTCCGACGGCACGAACGCGAGCACGAGCTCACCGAGGACCGTCGTCCGGTCGATGACCGAGCGGATCACGCGCGCGGCCTCGAGGATCGCGGCGACGCCGCCCTTCATGTCGCACGCCCCGCGCCCATAGAGCATCCCGTCCTGGATGTCCGCTCCGAACGGGTCGACGGACCACGTGGCGCGGTCGCCGGGCGGCACGACGTCGACGTGGCCGACGAGCACGACACGCCGTCCACCGGCGCGGCCGAGGCGCCCGAGAACGATCGGCAGGCTCGCCCGTGGCATCTCGGCACCGGGCCAGTCCGGGTCCGCCTCGGCCTCCTGGGGCGTCGGCGTGATCCGTTCGACCGCGATGTCGGCCGCCTCGAGGAGCCGAACGACCTCGAGCTGGACCTCCTCCTCGCGCCCGGTGATGCTCGGAATCCGGACGAGCGACGTCAGGTCGTCGGCGATGCGCCCGGGATCGATCGACGCGATCGCCGCGCGCTCGAGGTCCGAGAGGGCCAGGGAGGTCATCGTCACGGGCGCGAACCGTTCCCGGGTGGGTGGTGCAGTGGGGTCGTCGTCACCGCGGAAGCATAGAGTCGGCGGCGACTGCAGACCGGGCCGGCGCGGCGCGCGGCGCGCCGTTACGCTGCGGCCCGAGGCACGTGTTGCCAGCACGCCTCCTGAGTCCTGCCCCGATCGGCCCTCTTGCAGTGCCCTGCGGCGGGCCGCGACGATGGCTGCCGGGCGCTACCGCTGCACGGCCGCGCCCCGGGAGGCAGGATGATGCGAAACGTCGAGCTCAAGGCAGGACCCGCAAGGGCCGCGCTTCTCGCGGTTGCCGCGACCCTTCTCGTCGCGGGCGGAACCGCGGTCGCGCAGCCGGGCGGGCCGGTCGGCAAGCCGGTCCGCTCGACGGACCCGACGCTCGTGCGGCCACCGGACCCGTCGCTCGCCGCCGTTACGGCGTTCAATCCCGCCACCGTGGCGATCACGCTCGATCCCGTCGCCGCCGGGTTCTCCAGCCCCGTCCTCGTGACCAACGCCGCGGATGGCTCCGGCCGCCTCTTCGTCGTCGAGCAGACAGGGCGGATCCGCATCGTCAAGGACGGCGTCGTCGCGCCGACGCCCTTCCTCGATATCTCACCGTCGATCTCGACCGGCGGCGAGCAGGGCCTCCTGGGCCTCGCGTTCCATCCGTCGTTCAAGACGAACGGCAAGCTCTACGTCGACTTCACGCTCGGCAACGGCAACACCGCGATCAACGAGTACCGCGTCACGACGAACGCGAACCGCGTCGACTGGCGCACGGGCCGTCGCGTCCTGACGATCGGCCAGCCCTATGACAACCACAACGGCGGTCACATCGCCTTCGGGCGCGACGGCTACCTCTACATCGCGATGGGCGACGGCGGCAGCGCCGGCGACCCGCAGAACCGCGCCCAGAACCTCGAGTCGCTCCTCGGGAAGCTGCTCCGGATCGACGTCAACAACGCGACGGCAACCCATCCGTTCCGCGTCCCCGCGTCGAACCCGTTCGTCCTCCGGACCGGCAACGACCTGATCTGGAGCTACGGCCTCCGCAATCCGTGGCGCTTCTCGTTCGATCGCGCGACGGGGCAGCTCTGGATCGGCGATGTCGGCCAGGGACGCTACGAGGAGATCGACCGCGCGACGGGGACCGCCCCGGGACGGGCGGCCAACTATGGCTGGCGCGTCCTCGAGGGCCGGCACTGCTACCTCCCGGGGACCGGCTGCGCGTCCGCCGGCAAGGTCGCGCCGCTCGTCGAGTACTCGCACGTGTCGAGCGGCGACGCGAACTGCGCCGTCACGGGCGGATATGTCTACCGGGGCCCCCAGACCATCCTGCAGGGCGCGTACCTGTTCGGTGACTTCTGCTCGGGCCGGATCTGGGCGATCAACTCCGCGGCCGCGAGCCCGGCGGCGCCGACAGTGCTCCTCGACACCGCCTACAGCATCTCGTCATTCGGGGAGGACGAGGCAGGCGAGGTCTACGTCGTCGACCTCGCCGGCGGGATCTACAGGATCACCGGCTCCGCGCGCTAGCTCGGCATCGCCACCCGGCGGTCGCGCCGCTCACCGCCCGACGGTCGCGCCGCTCAGCACGGGTGTCCCGCGGGCCCAGCCCGGCGAGACCCGGCAGCCCCGCTCAGACCGACCGGCCGGGCTCCCCTAGCGGCCCGCCGCGACCGGGCTCGGGCGACCCGCCGCGATCCGACCGATCGCGCCGACGAGGCGGTCGACCTCGTCCGCGGTGTTGTAGTGGGTCAGTCCGATCCGAAGCACGCCCCCCGACG